>JBGTHU010000443.1:0-6913 GCA_041745975.1 Mariniblastus sp. | reverse complement strand
ACGCGTTGGATCTGGAAATAAAGAAAGGTGAGATTTTTGGCCTGTTGGGGCCGAATGGTTCCGGTAAATCGACCACGATCAAACTTTTACTGGGGTTGCTGTTCCCGACCAGTGGTCGAGCCGTGGTGCTGGGACAAGATGCGACCGAAGTTACCAAAAACGAACGAATTGGTTATTTACCGGAAGAATCGTATCTTTATCGCTACCTTACTGCGGAAGAAACGCTCGATTTTTATGGGCGATTGTTTGACATGCCAGCGGATTTAAGAAAACATCGCGTCAACGAGTTGATCAAGTTGGTTGGGCTGGATTTCGCTCGACGACGCCAACTAAGAGAGTATTCCAAAGGAATGGTGCGGCGGATCGGACTGGCTCAAGCCTTGATTAATGATCCCGAATTGATTCTTCTGGACGAGCCCACGTCTGGACTCGATCCGATGGGCACGCGGGAGATGAAAGACATGATAATTAAGTTGCGCGAGGAGGGTAAAACGGTCGTCATGTGCAGCCACCTGTTGGCGGATGTCCAAGACGTCTGCGACCGAATCGCGATTCTGTATCAAGGTGACTTGAAAGAGTTGGGCCGAGTCAGCAATTTGCTGAAATTGAGTGACGAAACACAGATTCGCATCAAAAATCTGTCACCCGAAGCGAAGGATGAGATTTTGCAAGTGATCGCGAAACACAGTGGTGATTTGATTGGTGTCGACAATCCACGCACGACGTTGGAAGAATTGTTCCTCAATATCGTTAAAACCAGCCAAGAGCGTCCTGGCCATCGTGCGGCGGCATCCGACAAGTCCGAATAATCGTACCAGCCAGATCAAAATGGTGTCGGCATCTCACGAGGCTACCCAATCCATTTTGACTCAGTTTATCCCTTAGTGTTAAATTTCGAATAAGTATTAGAATCAAATAGACTGAAAATATGGTTGTCGAAGACTTTCCTCTTTTTTACGACTGGTTGTTTTTCAACCTGCCGTCGCTTGGGTTGATCTTGCTGGCTGGATTGTTGGCCGGTTTAATTGTTGGTTATTTGGTCGCCGTATTCCGGCACGGTCCGTTTGAAGCCTTTTATGTAGTGGCACAAGTCGTAGCGCAAGCTTTGCCGGACTTTGTCCGGACTTCGCCTCGCCGAACGTGGGCCATTGCGATCTTGGCGATCAAGGAGTCGTTACACCGCAAGGTAATTTTGGTTGCTTTTGCCATTTTTGCAGTGGCGTTGTTGTTCGGTGGCTGGTTTGTAAATCCTGCAAGTGAAAAACCGGAGCAGATCTACATCAGCTTCGTTGTCTGGGGCACGCAGATTTTGATTTTGTTGATGGTGATGTTGCTCAGTTCTTTTAGTCTGCCGGAAGATATCAAGAATCGTACGATTTACACAATTGTCACCAAACCTGTTCGCGCTACGGAGATCATATTGGGACGGATCGTAGGGTTTGGTTTGGTCGGCACCTTTTTGTTGGTACTGATGGGGTTGATGAGCTATGTCTTCGTCTACCGTGGATTGGCTCACGATCACGAAGTCGCCGGTGATACTCAGACGTTGGCTTCGTTTGTCGATGTCGACCAAGATACCTTCATTTCGAAATTGGATGGCCGCCGAGTTTCCGAGAATGCCGTCAAGGAGGCGCTGACCACGTTTGAGTCGGGGCATCGGCACCGATTGGAATTGATTCAAGACATCCGAGAAGCTGGTGATCCCCCCCCCGAAAATATGGAAAGTGTGGTCTCGCAGGAGTCCCTTCCAGGCAACCGAATCCTCTATCAGCGGGTCATTTGTAGTTCACTGGGCAGCCATCGCCATCGTGTGCGAGTCGAAGGATCGAATGAACAAGCGCGTATCTATCTCTCTTCAGCACTCGGCTATTTTCGGGCTCGCGTTCCCATCTATGCGCAACAACTGTCGTTTACCGATCGCGAGGGGGTTGAAAATAGAGAAGGCATCAACGTGGGTAACGAATGGAGCTACCGAGGTTATGTCGATGGCGGCAGCTCTAGTTTTCGAGCCTCGCTATCAGAAGCTCGTTTTGATTTTGATAATTTTAGGGAAAGTCGTTTTTCCGGCAGTAATGATTTTGTCGTGTTAGAAATGACGTTGGCGGTGTTTCGTACTTTTAAGGCCGATATTCAACGTCGCGTCATCGCCGGTATCCAATTCGAAAGTGTTCCTGATTCGGAGTTGGATAACAAATTCGTGTCGGAAGTGTTTGATTTTGAAACCAATGAATTTACCGTTCAATCCAAGAAAATTTCCCGAGATCTTGTGGGTTCAGTCATTGCCCCAGACGGTCGTACAGTTCGCACCGGCAGCTTTGATTTGTTTGATGATTTTGCCGCAAATGGAAAATTAAGGATTCGCCTCTCATGCCGTGAACCAAGTCAGTACATTGGGGTATCTCGGGCCGATGTTTATTTTCGTGCCTCAGACCAGCATTACGAATTCAATTTTTTCAAAGGCTATCTGGGGATCTGGTGTCAAATGATTATTATCGTTTCGCTGGGCGTTGCCTTCAGTACCTTCCTCAGCACTCCCATCACCATGTTGGGAACCGTAGTGGCAATCGTGATTGGGTTTTTCACCGGCTTTATTCGCGAATTAGTCGGTGGTATCGGGGGGGGGCCAATCGAGTCGCTGATTCGAGTCATTACCCAAGAAAACATGGTGCAGGGATTGGAGACCGGCGTGGCAACGACATTAATGGAACAAGTCGATAAATTGTTGATTATGTTGATGGTTTCGCTGACTTTTTTAGTTCCCAATTTCAGCTCGCTCGATTTCACCACCTTCCTCACCCACGGCTATGCCATTGATATCCATCGAATTTTTGTGGCACTCGCCACTACCTTCGCTTTTTGTTTCGGCTTATTGGTCGTGGGGTATTTTTCACTTAAAACACGCGAGATTGCCAAATGAAAAATGTTAGCCCTGGCGTTCGAAAAATTATTTATATTGTTCTGGTCGCGCTGCTGATCATTCCACTCTCGTTTCTAGCGCTGCCCGAAATTCGCAAGGATGGCCGAATCAGCAATACAGGTGGAGTGCTGTCGGTGCTGCGCGAAAAACATGATTTGTCCCAAGTGAAACTGTCCGAAGTTGACCCCGCATCGGAAACCATGAAATTGACTTCACTGGGCTTGCGAGGAATCGCCTCGTGCATTCTTTGGATGCAAGCTATGGAGTACAAAAAAACCGAAAATTACGATCAACTGGCTTCGACCCTTAACACCTTGACAAAAGTTCAACCAAACTTCTCGAAAGTTTGGGAGTTTCAAGCTCATAACTTGGCTTACAATGTGTCAATGGAGTTCGATGATTACGAATATCGATATCACTGGGTTAAGAAAGGGATTGGCCTGTTGAAAGAAGGAATGCCTTTTAACAAAACCGATCACCGCATCACCGATGCACTGGGATTTTTCACCGGCAACAAAATGGGTAAGTCCGACGAAAAAGTTGCCTTTCGACGTATGTTTGGCCTGGACACTGAATTCCACCAAGAAATGGAAGATCGAATTGACCCCGATTCGTATGAGACTCGCGGATACGGACACGATTATGATAGCTGGCTAATGGCTTATCAGTGGTATGATTATTCGCGGAGGATGGTCGACGAGGGATTGGTCAAAACTAAAAATATTCGAGATAGCTTTTTCTTCAGCCTCCGTCCCTCAATGCGGCGAAACCAAGGACTCTCTCTCCAACGAGAATTTCGCCCTGAAGACGGGCAACGCGAAGTGTGGCGAATCGCGTCCGAAGAGTGGAACGATTATGGGAATATCGAAATGAGTAATTCCTGGGGAATTGGCTACACCATGGAAGATCTGCTGAGAACAGAACAACAAATCGAAAGATTGAGAAACGAAATGGATGAATTGGTTCCCGGTGCGCGAGATAAAGTAATGGCCGAACTCCAAGCCAACTTGAATTTGCCCGAGGACGCCATGGCTGCATTCAAACTGCCCGTTGATCAACGCGACGATTATCAACTCCAACAAGCTCGCCTAGTTAGTGACGCAATCATCAAAAATAATGCTGAGATGGATATTAACATCTCACAACAGGCCAAACCGGATGACTATCCACGCGCCAGAGAAATTGCAGCTGAAATTGAAAAACTAAAATTTAAAGCCTATAATATCGAAAAAGATGCCAGCACCATCAACTATGGCTTTTGGAAAGCGGCTACCAAAGCCGAATCGAGTGATATTGGCGTTTTGGCTCGTCAGGCATTGTACGATGCCGAACAAGCTCGAATGAGTGCGGTCTATGAAGATGAATTTATCCGAGACTACTCGACCGGACAAACAACCGTCCTGCAATCAGGAGCGATTACTCTTTACTTGGACGCTTTTACTCGATTTAAAGAGGTCTTCGAGACCAATCTGGATTTGACTGTCGATTCAGGTTACGCTGATGAATTGGTAGATTTCCTTAAAAATTACCAGAAAATTCTTAAGCTCACCGGGCGGCAGTGGCCAACCGATTTCCCCTTGCAAAATTTCATCGATAAACGGAGTGCGATTGGACTGAACGATGGGTTCCCCACCTCCGAAGACCTGCAAGACGAGGCCGATATGCTGCAGAATCCGCCAAGTGATGAGGAACAAGATCAACAGACCAATTCATCCGATGAAGAAGTGATTGTGGATTAAAATCTTGCTGGTTTTACACTTCGGTGTTCACAAACATTTGAAGACCATGGCAGCTTCTTGACTGTTTTGTGGCTTTTGACAATCAGCAGCTTGATCGGGAGCAAACGACACCGGAAAGAGAGACTTTCCACCAATAGCCGTGACTTTCCAATGCACGACTAATTTTGCGACGGTAAATTTCTACTTGTCGTTCGACAAGATAAGGTACTAGAATATGACAGCTTGCTCGATACGTGACGTGCCTCAAAAAAACGTACTCCTTTTATTTCTGTTAGTCATTGGTGCGTTGCCCAACGTGTCAGCAGATTCGCCTCGCGCAACGACCACCACAGATCCGCCTCGCCCCAATATCGTACTAATTTTCACAGATGATCAGGGGTATGGTGACTTGGGATGTTTTGGATCTCAGAAAATCAAAACGCCAAACATCGATCGGCTTGCAATGGAAGGGCGCCGATTCACAAGCTTCCTGGTGGCATCGCCCGTCTGCACGCCATCGCGAGCCGCTCTGCTGACAGGTTGTTATCCCAAACGTGTCGGATTGCATCAACACGTTTTGTTTCCACAGTCAAACAAGGGCTTAAATCCCAGTGAGCATACGATCGCCGATCACTTAAAAGGGCTGGGCTATGCAACGGCTTGTTTTGGCAAATGGCATTTGGGGCATCACCCTGAAACACTGCCGCGACAGCATGGCTTCGACACCTACTTTGGTATTCCCTATTCCAACGACATGAATCACCCGGACAACCAAAGCAAACCGCGAATTTCGTCGGACGATTTGTGGAAGGATCAAAAGACCGCCGTGACGCACTGGAATACGCCGTTGATGGAAAACGAAACGATTGTCGAGCTTCCCGTTGACCAGCAAACTGTCACACGACGATACACCGATCGCGCGATCGAGTTCATCCACCAAAACAAGGAACAACCCTTCTTTGTTTACCTGCCGCACACCATGCCACATATTCCGCTATACGTTCCCGACGACGCTTACGATCCCGATCCTCGAAATGCTTATACCTGCGTCATCGAACACATCGACGTCGAGGTCGGTCGTTTGATCGATACGATTCGCGATTTGAAACTGTCGGATACCACGATCGTGATCTACACATCGGACAATGGCCCCTGGTTGCAGTTCAAAAATCATGGCGGTTCGGCTGGACCGCTGCGAGCGGGCAAGGGAACTACCTTCGAAGGTGGACAGCGAGTTCCCTGTGTGATGTGGGCACCGGGCATGATCCCTGCTGGAACGCAATGCGACGAATTGGTTGGTACGATCGATTTGCTTCCATCAATTGCAGCATTGACCGAGTCGAAACTGCCCTCCAATCGCAAGATCGATGGTATCGATCTGTCTGGATTGATTGTCGGTCGACACGACGCAGCGCGTCGGGAAGAGTTTATATACTACACTTCGCAAGGTGAAGTCGAGGGGATCCGGCAGGGAAGCTGGAAACTGCTGGTTAAGAAAAAACCTGCAAATCGCCAAGCGACGTCCGCTGACGATTCCGCCGATTTTGAGTTTGAGCGACTGCTATTCGACCTGTCAACCGATGTTGGCGAACAGAACAATCTTGCCGCAGCGCATCCTGAGATCGTGCAGACATTGGAATCACGAATGGTAGCGGTCGATGCAGAGGTCGAGGCCAATGCTCGTGAGGCTTGGCGGAAGTGAATGCGATCGCTCGGCGGCCATCGGCTGTGCGGTTGGCCGAGTGCCTTCCTCCATTTGAAGAACGGGATCAAGCTGATTGAACCGATTGGGAGCTGGCGGAGACGTTGTTGCGGAATGCACTGGACAGCGTAGCGATGTGTTTCGAGGCCGGGCAAATCAAGCCGGATTCAGAAGGCTTTTTCAGCGTCTTTTTCCGTGTCGATGTTCCCGAGCCGGTCAATATGGTATTGCCTGCCCTGGCCTGTTAATTAGCACTCAAACGGACAACAAATCCTTCCTGGCGTTGGGACGGGGGGGTGAGGGGATTTACGCTATGAAGCGGAAAGAATCTTGGTCAGCACCCGATCAATCTCGTTCAGCAATTGCGGAAGTTTATTTTCAACCTGGAAGCAAGTAAACCGCAGCACTTCAATTCCTTCGGCCTTCATCCAACGATCTCGCACTCGATTGGAGACGTAGTTCGGCAGCATCCGCCGACCTCGACTGGAGATGAATAGCGTCTGATCGGTATCGTCGCTGATGAAGTCGGGTCGAATATCATAGATCCACTTGGCGATCCAATCGAGGGCTCGACTG
>JBGTHU010000442.1:0-4086 GCA_041745975.1 Mariniblastus sp. | reverse complement strand
AAGCTGCGAGTTTAATTTTTTCAAACGAGCCGTTGGATTTTCTAATGCGGGATGGTGTCGGAGCTCATTCAGTGAACTACGGGCGATCGATCCTTGATGGATCATTGCTTGCGTCATCCGATTTTGCAAATTCGATAGTTGTTCTTTCAATCGGTGAACTCGGTCCTGAGGGTCGGTCAAGCAACGCCGATTGCTAATTGAAATCAGCAGCTGCCGAGCGTGTTGATAGCGGGTTGCCAAAGAACTTTCCAGTCGACGCTGCAAGTCTTGGAGTTGTCGTTTGGTTTGAAATTGATCCGGCAGCAACCTTTCGGCGGCTTCGGTTGGGGTTAAGGCTCGCACATCGGCCACTAAATCGGCCAGTGTCACATCGACTTCATGGCCAATTCCGGTCATCACGGGAATGGTGCAGTCATAAATTGCTCGGACGACTCGTTCTTCGTTGAATGCCCAAAGATCCTCCAGGCTGCCGCCTCCGCGAGTCACCACGATGACTTCTGGTAAATCGGCGAATTGATGGACTAATTGAAGTGCGCGAACGATTTCCTGACTCGCCTCTTTTCCCTGGACGCGGACGGGAACCAGAATCACCTCCAAATTCGGCCACCTGCGGTTAAGAACTTGCAAGAAGTCTCTGACAGCTGCTCCGGCGGGGCTGGTAATCAAGGCGATGCGTCGAGGATATTTTGGCAATACTCGTTTGAGTGATTTATCAAAATATCCTTCGCGTTGAAGTTTTTCCTTGAGCTGACGAAACGCCAACTCCATTTTGCCTTGCCCGACCAAATTTAAGTCTTTGACGATCAATTGATAATTGCCGCGAGGCGGATAGACTTCGACTTCTCCACTGCAGACGACCTGCAAGCCATTTGTCAATTGAAGTCCTTGCTTCATCAACCGCTGCATATTGGTCTTCCAGACCACAGCAGAAATCTGAGCCTGAGCGTCTTTCAGTGTGAAATAAGCGTGCCCCGAGGAGGCTTTCGTCAACCCAGAAATTTCGCCCATTACTAAGACGTTTGAAAAATTTTGAGCTAATTGAAAGCGAATTTCGCTGGTCAACTCACCAACTGTTAAGATTGGCAGGGCTATTGGAGAGGGATTATCACGGGATTTCATTGGGTGACTTGCAGCCGAGGAACGCGGGGAAGACTTTTGAGGTAATCGATCAGGGGCAAATGTTTCGGCAGGAGCCTCAACCTGCCTTCCTAGCTGAAAACGGATCCCTTTACTGGTTACCAGAAACCATTCATGTCAAGCCGTACGGCTGAAATGTTCCGGAATACTATTCGCCTTGTTCACAAACGATCAAAGTGCCAACAGCAAACGACTGGGTGCTTCCAAATAACTGATCACTTCGTTTAAGAAGCGGGCAGCGGCACCACCGTCAATCAATCGGTGATCATATGACAGACTTAACGGCGTCATCAAGCGAACGGCGATCTGGTCACCATCCATCACAACGGGTAGTTTCCTTGATTTTCCGGCCAGCAAAATGGCGGTTTCGGGAGTGTTGATGATCGGTGTGGAATAAGTTCCGCCGATGGCTCCTAAATTACTGATGGTAAATGTACCACCGCGAAGTTGGTCAATCGAAAACTCGTTGTCTCGAACTTTAGCTGCCATTTCCCCCAATTGCCTTGCAATTTCGGGGATGCTCAATTGGTCCGCGTTCCGCAAAACGGGAACCACCAAGCCTCGATCGGTATCGACCGCGATGCCGATGTTGATGTAATCCTTGTAGATCACTTGACCCGCCTCCAAATCGACTGACGCATTGATCACGGGATGCGCCTTGAGGGACATTGCCACTGCCTTGATCAAGAATGGCATCGAGGTCAGCTTGATGCCTTTGTCTCCATATTCTTTTTTGCTGTTTTGACGAATCTTTTCCAGTTCGGTAACGTCGGCATCGTCAAAATTGGTAACTCGAGGGCATGTCGTCCAAGACTCATGCATTTTACGTGCAATGGTCTGGCGAATTTTGGGCATTTTTTCAATATGCACCGGGCCGTGATCGTCTCTGTCACCCGCTTTTGTTTTGTTGGCAGTCGCTTGGGAACCCGCAGTTGCGACGGCACCGGATCGTACAACTAACAGAACGTCATGTCGTGTGATCCGTCCATTTTCGCCTGTTCCTTGAACCAAGGCGAGGTCAACGCCGACTTCCCGAGCGAAACGGCGAATCGCCGGACCGGCAGGAATTTGGCTGGCTGGAATTGATGACGTGCCCAGGGAATCGGCTGCCACGGTTTGGGTTGCAGCGGTTTGGGTTGCAGCCGATGGATTCGACGAACTCGCTGAACCATCCGATACTGATGATCCTGTGGTGGTTGATGATCGGTCTGCGGCGTCAGATGTACCACTGCGGTTTGCAGACACTTCCGTTGATGCGTTGGATGTAGGTGCCGGTTCCGATTTCCCGGACGCATCATTCTCAACGACGTCCGCCGTCGATCGAGAAGTTGAAGTTGAAGTTGAAGGGGGGGCAGAGGAATCGGCGGGTGCCGGCGTTGGTTGGGACGGCTTTGATGCTTCATCCGATTTGGAATCGGAGGCTTCCATTTTAGCTGGTTCGGAGTTGGAACCGGACGAATCTGCGGCTTCAACGGTTATCACAACGGCTCCGACCGAGACGGTTTCCCCTTCCTTGCAGTGAATCTTGCTGACGGTGCCAGCGGCAGTTGCGGGAACGATTACGGTCGCTTTATCCGTTTCGAGTTCCAAGACGCCTTGGTCTTTTTCAATTCTATCCCCTTCGGAGACCATCACTTCGAGTACGTCACCCGATTCCACATTTTCGCCGAGGTTAGGGATTACAATTTCAATCGCCATGTCAATAAAGATAGTTGTTAAAGGTGTTTTAGGTTTCTCAAACAATAACCGGGCAATCACGCCGAACGGATTTGCGAAAGATAAATAATGAAATAATGGAAACGAAAATGGAGTATCGCTACCGATAATCAAGCGAACAACGGGTTAACTTTATCGGGATCGACTCCAAGATCGTCTATTGCTTTTTCAACGAAGGCCGCATCGAATTGGCCTTGTTGATGTAGCTTATACAACGTCGCGATCACAATGCATTCGGCATCGACCTCGAAGTGGCGTCTCAGAGCCGGTCGGGTCTCGCTGCGGCCCATCCCATCGGTACCCAAGGTGACCAAGTCACCTTGAAGGTAGGGAGCGATCTGTTCGGGCAAAGCCTGGACGTAATCGCTGGCTGCAATGAACGGTCCCTCGACATCGGCCAAAGTTTGTTCGAGGAAACTTGTTCGTTTCGGCTGAGTTGGATGGAACTGGTTCCAGCGATGGCAGTCGGCGGCTTCGCGTCGGAGTTGGGTGTAGCTGGTAACCGACCAAACGACACTGGCGATCTGATATTTTTCGGCTAACATTTCTTGAGCCTTCAGCACGCAATTCATAATCGCGCCACTGCCGAAAAGTTGGACCGTGTGCTTTGCATCTGACACGGGGAGACTGCGGAATTTATAGATCCCTTTAATGATCCCTTCTTCACAGCCTTCGGGCATGGCGGGCATGACGTAGTTTTCATTACCCAGCATCAGGTAATAGATCGCTGTATCCCCCTCCTCGTACAACAATCGCAAACCTTCAAAAATGATTACGGCGGTTTCATAATGAAACGCCGGATCGTAGGAGCGAACGGTGGGAAACGCGATCGCATTGAGCAAACTATGACCGTCTTGATGTTGGAGTCCTTCACCGTTGAGCGTTGTTCTACCAGCCGTCCCGCCCAGCAAGAAACCCTTGGCCCGCATATCAGCCGCAGCCCAGATCAAGTCACCAATGCGTTGGAAACCAAACATTGAGTAATAAATAAAGAAGGGAATCATATTAACGCCATGAGCACTATAAGCGGTACCCGCAGCATTGAATGACGACATTGAGCCGGCTTCCGAAATTCCCTCTTCTAATAATTGACCATTTTTGGCCTCTCGATAGGGAGCAATCAATTCACTATCGACGGGTTCGTATAACTGGCCTACGTGTGAGTAGATACCCACTTGCTTAAACATCCCCTCCATGCCGAAGGTTCGCGACTCGTCGGGAACAATGGGAACA
>JBGTHU010000441.1:0-7397 GCA_041745975.1 Mariniblastus sp. | reverse complement strand
CAATCGCTTACCAATCATCGCTTGAGGAAGAAAGGGGATTGCTAAATCATGGTGTTCGACCGACAACCAATACGGTTCAAACTGAAATCCCCATAAACCGACCCCGGCGGCTGCGGCCGTTCCGTAACCCAGCGATCGCAAAAAAAACCGACGTGACCATCCGCGGGCCGACTTGGCTTGCGAAATTGTTGGTGTCTCGGATCCATCGACAGGAACCTCTGAAACGATGTCACTGTCGCTTCGGTTGGAAGTTGGAAATTTATTTGGCATGAATAATGTTAATTGTTATGAAACGGCTCACAGATTTTGGTGAGGGGATCTGATTGGAGAGCGATTGTCCTCAATTGCACATACCTCGACTGTGATAAACTTTCCACTATTTTGAACAACTGAGGACAATTGCTTTACAATGCTGTTGACGCTTTCTCGAAAACATGGTCTTGGCAAATTGACGCAAACTCTTCGGAAAATTTGGGAGGGATGGGATTGGGCGGCCAAAAATAGTTCTCTCGGATTTTTCTTAAAACATCTCGAGCCACTTCGTCGGCCTGGTTTAATTCTTCCTCGCTGAAATCTGCTGCGACAAAGTCAATTTGATCCAATTTGCGAGGTAGTAAAACATATCCCGTCGTAATTTGAGTCCAGTCCGCATCGGCGATCACAGCGACCTCTTTGGCAAGGTGTCGGTAGAGTGGCAGTTGCAAATCCAGCCATTCTCGCTTCCGGCGAGAATAATGAAATGCGGTAGGTGTTTTCCCTTCATCACCCGATTTATAGTCCCAGATTGCCACTTGTCCGGTCTGCTGGTGACGATCAATCCGATCGATCTTCCCACGAATAAAAAAAGGTTGGCCATCGACGTCAAACGCATGCTCTAACATTTCCTCGGTTGACACGATTTTCCAACCCGCATCTCGATGAGCCGCTTGTTTTTCTGAAAAATTTTGGAAACGCAAACGAATTTGAGCAATCTGCAGATCGACCGCCGGCAGACGCTGGCCCCGATAAAGTCTGCCAATATGCAGGTCCAGTTGTTCCATCAAGAATTGATAAATCCGATCCGGGGTTGTCGAATCGCTGATCGGGCTCTTCCCAAACGCCTCCAAGCAATTATGGATCAAATCTCCAAACTGCCCGGCGTCCAGTTCTTTGGCATCATCGTCACTTCCCTCCAAATTCATCACATGCTTCAAATAAAATCGATAGGGGCACTTGAGATAATCACGAAATTTGGTCACCGAGATTTTTGTAACCGGAGAAGTAATCACGGGCCTCGGAACCAAGAAGGATTGACTTTTGGCCCGCGGAGCCGGATCAGTGAAGCTTGCGATCGGCATCGAGGGCCCTTCAAATTCAAAGAACGCTTGAGCTCGCCGAGCCGCTACTTCTGGCTGATCAAAGAACAATAAACGGCTCGGCTTTTGGGGTTCTTGCTGATCGTCAAACCGGCTGAGCATTAACCGATATTCTTCCCGTACTGAAACTATGATTGTCAACGCATAGATATCACGAGCCAATCGTCGATCATTATCCAAGATTTGCAGCTGCCGACAAAGTTCATTGGGCAAAAACAAATGTCCTTTTTCCGTTGCGGGAACAAATTCTTCGTTCATACCGGTAATGATCATCACGGGAGCGTCATCTAAAGTCAAATCGAGCCAACCTGTCAGTTCAATCGCAACGGGGTCACCCGCAAGCAAGATCCGATGTTCCATACTAGCTTTCAAACACCACCCCAAAGCGTCCAGTGCGGAAGAAGATCGCGCTAACTGAGGAGGAATCTGGGCCACCGCATCCAGCAATTTCAAGGTTGACCGATAGGCCGAAAATGTTTGCTGACAAACTTGCTTGATTTCCGGTTGGTTGTTGGTCGAATCGTAATTCGAACCGCCCGGTATTGATTGTTGTGATCCCTGTTCAACGACCGCTGAGAAGACCTGGCGGATGATCTCCGACCACGCCTCAGCCCATTGGCACGCTGGTTTTCGAGCTCCAATAACCAAAGACAGCAAGTTGTGCAGATGAAAAAAGATTTGATTCAGCCGATCGGCACTTTCGGCTCTCGTAACCGCTCGACGTTGCGAAGAAATGTCATCTGCGTCAAACTCGTTAACAATTTGTTGGGCATCGCCAAAGGGGAGCTGACTGTTGACGGGAATCGTGTCCGGCAAATTGAAATTTTGAAACTCAGTTAAATCCGACAGCCACTGCCCATTGTCAACGGCAGCGGACAACCAATCAAACAGATCCGGTTGACGGACTAAGCTGGAAAATGCCTCATAGCTTTCGGTTCGCAAATATTCCCTTATCGCAGCCATCAGTTTAATCGGTGCAGTTACCGCCAAGGGAACTCCCGCCAAGGATTGGTGGGGCAGTTCGACCTGTTGCATGCTACGCTGGATTTGCGGCGTCAAAGATTCATCCAAGACACCAATTGTGATCTCATCGGTTGCATAATCGCCATACTCAGATAAAAAATGGGTCACCGCATCGGCTTGATCGGTCGCTTGATTCACCATCGTGATGCGGGAGTCCTGTATCGGGATCGGTCGATCAAGCCAAGCTTGCGTGACCAAGCTGCCGAAAGGATCAAAACATGATTCCATTGCTTGTTCGGCAGCGATTAAAACGATCAATCGGGTGGGATCGCTGGTGGTGATCTGCCGTAACATTTCGGAAAGCGATCGATTCAAGTCAGCCACCCCCAGCATCACAATCGTCTTATCAGTCTGGCAATAAATCTTTCCCTCCTTCAATAAGCTGGCGGCGGCAAAATTCCGAGCCGCTTGACGATCCCATAAATTCAAATCTTCCAAAATTCGATAGTAGTTGGTTTGTACTGTTTCCAGCACTTCCCAGCGAGCAGCCTCTTGTTGCAAAAATCCAGGAATTTGATTCACCTCCCGCGCCACGCTTCGGAAACTCCAGATGTCATTCCCCAATCGATTGTGTAAGCGGGCCATCAATCCCGCCATGACCTGCCAATCACTGGGTCTTTGATCTGGATCCAAACCGGTCAGACGATGGTATGCTTCATCGCTCAGCTTTGCTAATGCCTCCGCCCAAGCGATTTGCTGAACCAGATCAGTGGCAATTGGTTTGGCCGCTTGATATAAATATTCGGGCAATTCACCTACGGTTGCCAAAGTCGGTGGTTGCCAGGTGACGTTATTTGATTTTGCTTTCGCCATCAGCAACTGCTCCAAACGTCGCTTCGATCGGCGAGTCGGCAATACAATGATCAGCTCCCCCAAATCGAATCCCCCTTGATCGACAGATTGATCATCAACAAACAGAGGCATCGTCGTGCTCGCATCAATTTTCTGTGGCGAAACAAATTGTCGATACAGCCATTGCACCGCCGAAATCAATGGGGGCTGCTGCAAGCCGAGAAAGATGCGTTGATGTTGCATGACAAGTGACTCAAGACTGATTTAGGGATCGAACAGACGGAATGGACAAATCGATTTGATTTTTTAGAATAATGGGAATGTCGTTCTACCCGACGTAACACAGAAGCTTCTTTTGGCGAATTGAAAGGGGATGGCGATTTAGGGATTGAGGCGAATCGCACCCACACTTTTTTGCACATTATACTACACAAATGAGGCCATTTACAGGCCTTCCAATTTAGGAATTGAATCACGATGGACCAGCCCAGCGATCAGCTGTCAACCAATCAGCCACCTACAAACATGCCCCATACGGATTCGCCACCGAAAACCGGCCAGTTTAAAGAATCGAATTTCCTGCAGTTTCGCATGCCGACCTGGGAAGAAGATATCTCATTGAACCACAACTCAGTGGCTCCTTTCGAAAATCATCCGGCCCCCAGTGAAATGCCTTTTCAAGCCTTCGCACACTATCGCAACATTTCCCAATTGACCGATGAATTGCTCGACGGAGTCCCGCTCGAGACTTTCGTTGCCAGAGATCACTATCCCATTCCTGCCGATAATGATCGAGAGGGCTATAACGCCAATCACAATGCAGTCTATTTTTTGAATGGGCTGGCCGATCATTTGAAATTAATGAAGTTCGTTCATCAACACGGATGTACGGTAGAGAATTACTTCGATTTCGGTTGTGCCTCTGGAAGGGTGTTGCGGCATTTTTGTACCCAGGGTGGCGTCGCTAATCTGTGGGGCAGCGATATCAACGGACGGCATATTAAATGGCTGAATGATTTTCTTCCCGCTCAATTAAAGCCGATTCATAATCATTGCTTACCCCACCTTCCGATCGCTGACAATTCAATCGATTTGATCAGCGCGTTTTCGGTATTCACACACATCGACACCTTTGAAACCGCATGGCTGGCGGAACTATACCGCATCCTGCGGCCCGGCGGTATGGTCTACTTGACAGTGCAAAACGATGCCAGTTGGCAACGGTTACGCGAATCCCCGGACGATCATCCGCTGAATGCGATGGTGCTCAAACGCCAACCTGACTTTCGTAGGATTTTGGAGAACGACTTGCCCGATCACCGGGTTGATTTTCGCCGTACCAATTTGGGGCCCTATCGAGCCTTAGTTTTTCACAGCAACCGCTACCTCCAACGTACTTGGGGTCGCTATTTCGATATCATTGATATCCTGCCGCTGTATCATGGTATTCATCAAAGTGTCTTTTTAGGAACGAAAAGGTAAATGCAATGCCACCTGGAAATCTCGATCTGCAAAATGCGACTACAAAGATGGACACTTCCGAAAACCCGGAGCTGAATCTTGCTTTTGAAATGGTCGCCTTCACCAACAAGCATTTATTTTTGACTGGCAAGGCGGGTAGTGGCAAGACGACCTTTCTACATCGTATTCAGGACGAAGGTATTAAACGTTTAGCCGTAGTCGCTCCCACCGGTGTCGCAGCCATTAATGCCAGCGGCATGACGATTCACTCGCTGTTTCAAATTCCCATCGGTTTGCATTTGCCGGGTGTCCAGCGCAGCGATTCCAAACAACAACAATATAAATTTTCCCGTAAGAAAATCCGCTTACTCAACAACCTGGACTTGTTGGTGATCGATGAAATCAGTATGGTACGAGCCGATTTGTTGGATGCCGTCGATGGCGTGCTCAGACGCTATCGGGAAAATTCTATTCCCTTTGGTGGCGTGCAGTTGTTGATGATCGGCGATCTGAATCAACTTCCCCCTGTAGTCAAACCGGACGAATGGGCGATGCTGTCGCAGTACTACCAAACCCCTTTCTATTTTTCCAGCCATGCGTTGATGCGGTCCGATTATCGATCGATCGAACTGAGAAAAATCTACCGCCAATCCGACGCCGAATTTATCGAACTGCTAAATCAAGTCCGAGACAATCGGCTGGATCAACCTTCAATCCGCCGTCTGAATTCACGCTATCAACCTAATTTTGAACCGCCCGCAGATCAGCCGTATATCACCCTGACCACCACCAATCGAGTCGCCCAACAAATCAATGAAGTCAATTTAAGGAAACTTCCGGGTGCCGCCCAGTCTTTCATTGCCCGAATCGAAGGAGACTTTCCACCCAGCTTCTATCCCAACGAAGAAGTCATGCAGTTCAAACCGGGTGCCCAAGTCATGTTTATCCGCAATGACAACAACCACGACAAGCGTTACTTTAACGGCAAGATCGGCCGCATCGAATCGCTCAATGAAGACAGTATCCAAGTGGTCTGCCCCGGTGATTCACAACCTATCGAGGTCGTACCCGCCGAATGGGAAAATATTAAGTATTCGCTGAACGAATCGACCGGCAAAATCGAAGAACAAGTCTTGGGAACCTTTATTCAAATGCCATTAAAATTGGCTTGGGCGATTACTATCCACAAAAGTCAAGGCTTGACCTTTGAACGGGCCATCATTGATGCCCAGGCTTCTTTCGCCAGTGGTCAAGTCTACGTCGCCCTCAGTCGCTGCAAAAGTTTAGAAGGAATTGTACTCCGTTCCCCACTGTCCCAAAACAGCATCAAAACCGACAGCCAAGTACAAACGTTTAATCAACAACTCGAACAACAAGCACCCGACGCCGAGTGGCTCCAACATGCTCGCCATGAGTTAGAATCGAAACAGTTGCGAGATCTGTTCAGCTTCCAAAAAATCAAGTCGGAAATGCAGCAACTGTTGCAGATTTGCCAACAACACACGCCAGCTGTTTCTCCCGAAGTGGTCGCTCTGTTGCAGGCAATCGTCGATCAAGCGAATGTCGACCTGTTCGATGTTGCCGCCAAATTCCAACCTCAACTGGAATATTACCTGAAAGAAACGAACGTCTTCCCCTCAGATAATCCCCAGTTCCATCAGCGTTGGCCCAAGGCTTCCCATTATTTCCAGGAAAAGATCGAATCGATCGCCAAGGGCTTGTACTCGATCCCATTCAACACCGACAACCAAACGGTCAATACAAATTTAAGCGAACGTATTCGCGACCTTCAACTTGCTCTTCTGATCAAGGCCAGGTCGTTCGAAGCGTGTAGCCAAGGTTTTACCAGTCTCAACGTACAACAAGCCCAAATCCACGCCGAATTGGAGTTCCAAAATCTTCAGTCCGGTGCCATTGCGGCTGCGGGCAATCCAGCCGTTCCCATTTCCGCCAGACCCCACCAGTCGGAAACCCGAAAAACTTCACTCTCGATGTTTCAAGCCGGAAAGACAGTTGACGAAATCGCAGCAGAGCGAAAATTACAAGCGACCACCATCCAGACCCACTTAGCCGATTTCGTTGCCATTGGTGAAGTTGACATAAAGGCTTTGTGTAATGATGAGGTGATTGCCAAAATTGCCGACGTCATGCGTGCCAATCCTGATTTCACCAACTCGCAGATTAAAACCGAATTGGGCGAAGGATTTGGATATGGCGAAATCCACTTGGTTCGTGCTCACCTAAAATCCAACCAGAGTCACCGTAATCGCTGATTGTGAAGATTTCATTCTCGCTTTTCGTTACCATGCGAATAGGGTCTATCGGTGAAAGGTTTCATTGGCAGTAGACTTCGTTTCAAGCTGTCATCATTTTAACCAACTTTGGCAATAGGATTGTGGTCGCTTCAATAAACGTGTGTCAACAAATACCTTGAGGCAAGTGATGAACGTTTCTTTGGAAAGGAACCGAACACTCCCATGTGTGGGGTATTAGTTCGTCGTCAAAGTAATTCTGTCATTCATTTTTTGATTTGCGATAAATAGCTGTTACCGGCCAAATATGTTCGCAGCCTTGGCCGAATTAAAATGGTAAAGATTTAGGGCACGTTTTCAGTGGTTGGCCGAATTGTTGCGAATTCTGTAGCAGAGATCGCGATTTGATTAGGACTTTGATTGTCGCTGGCCGAATTGGGGTCGACTCGCCAATAGAGAAGAAGATTTTTCGACCATAATCTGACAATAATCGGTTGATTCTCGTTGTTCCGCC
>JBGTHU010000440.1:0-2655 GCA_041745975.1 Mariniblastus sp. | reverse complement strand
GTTAAGCCAAAAAAAGAAATCACTTGGCATCCTGGCGGGTAAAATAGAGAATTAGGCTGATAAATTTCATTGGGAGCGACACGATGCATCGATTTTACCATTCGTTCTTGGCAACCACATTCTTACTGATCGGTTGTACTTCAATTGCGACTGAAGCGCTGGCTCAACCCAATTCTTGGCGTGGAAACAGTTGGCAAGGGCTGAGTCCCAGGGGGGGCGTACCTGCTTGGTCGGGCAAGAAAGCCGGACGGCATGACCTGGGGATGCCGTTTATTTTTATCGACGCGTCTCCCTTGATGCCTTACCCCCATTGGGATGGCATGATCGACCATCGATACAATCAACATGGCTCATACCATCGACCGGATTTGAATTATGGGGGATGGCATCCGGGAGTCGCACCCGATTTGATGTGGACGTCGACGCCTGGATTGACTGGATTGCAACCCCCATCTTCCAGCACGGCAGTGCTGCAGGGAGCACGGCGTTACGGGAATCACTATTCGATCGACCGGTTCCGTGCGCAATCACCCGTCGTTACCGGTGCGATCGCTGGTGCTGTTGCCCCTGGCACGGTTCAATATAAACCGGCGGTTAAACCAGTGTTCAATGCCACGTCGTTTCCTTTTCCGATCATCGCCACCAAGGCAGTCGCTTTCAGTGCCCAACAGCGAGCGGAATTTTATTTTCGCGAGGGAAATTACTCAGAAGCGGCCAAGCTAGCAGGACAGGTCACCGTGCTCGATGCGGAAAACGGTCCGGCTCGACTTTTCGCCGCTCAGACCTTTTTTGCCGTCGGCGATTATGAACGAGCCGCGGCAGAAATCAAAACGGCCATCGGGATGTTGCCCGTCGAGGACTGGGACTACGTAGTTCGCGAATTTAGGGCGTTCTACGGTCAGAACGACTATGTCGAACAAATGGAACGACTGAATCAATTCCTGTTGGAGATCCCCAACCATCGATCGGCCAGATTGCTACGGGGATATCATTACGCAGGACTCGGCTATTGGCAAGCCGCTGATGATGACTTGAGTTACGCGATCGCAGTCGGAGCGGATGAACAATTGGGGAATGACTTAGTTCGCTGGACAAGAGGCCAAAAACGGCCATCCAGGACGCCGTTGATCGAACCCCCGCAACCCGTTTGGAGTCCACTCGAACACGGTTTCCATGATCAGGGAAACGTCGGAGGTTTATCGATCGAACCCCATTCGGCTCCCCCCTCTAGCGAAGAATTACCCAGTCCTCTGCAGCGCGAGCAATCGGAATTGCTGTTGCCACCGCGGGTGGGAGGTTGAGGCTTCCGCCGAAACGGCAAGCTCGCAACGTATGGTTAAATCGATGGACGAAATTCAATCCGACGTATCGGCTTTTGTGATTTTACTGCACCAATCGCCAACTGAAACCGATGCCGCCGATTGGTCTGGTGATTCATCAACCGATTCAATTGAATTGCAGGGTAGCTTGGCAAATCGCGGAAATCACTGGGATTTGATGTTTAAAGTCAATCAAAAATTGGAAACTTGGGCAGTCAAGCGATTGCCACGAGCATTATTCTCAACCGCCCAAATGGATTCGATCGATGCGGTTATCCGGCAACGGCTTGTCGATGAAAGCCCGCTAAGTTGTCAACCGCAAATAGCAATCCGATTACCGAGCCATCGGCTTGAATATTTGTCCTACGAGGGAACCGTGGGGGGTGACCGTGGAATAGTTGACCGCTTTTTTGAGGGTCGCTACCGAGCGCTCCCTCCTGTGAAAGATTTTAATGTGATTCGATTGCGGCTGGAAATCATGCTCAGTGAATCTAGTCATCAAAAATGGTTATTTGAATTTCAGCAAGTCGATCGATCAAACCCGATTCAATGGCGGTTGACGATCAAACCGATGGCGTATTGATGGAGGGAGCTCCAGCATTCAACTTGTTGCAAACGCAAAGCGGTGTAATATAGATATCTGTGTTAAGCGATGCGTTATTGCAATCTTTTCGACTATCACGGCTAAAACCGATAAGTCAAGTTTTTTTTCTGGGTTCTTGAGTCTTATTTCTAAATTTTTTTGTTGGCGTTTGGGAAATGTACCGCGTTCCGTTTAATCCCGGTTTTGAAGGTGTTAAACGGAAGTCGGAATATTTACAGGGTTTCGGGTATTATACGGGATGGGTGCTCAGTAGAAAGGAAAACGTGACTGAGATGGCTGGTTCAACAAAATTGCTCGATCAGGTGCGAGATCAAATGCGGATGCTGCATTATGCCATTCGCATCGAAGAAGCATACCTCAAATGGATTACCGAATTTCCCAGGTTTCATTGAACGGATGTTGGTACCTGGATTCATCCCTCAAAAATCGGTAGCAAAGGAGTTCATCAATTTTTGACTCACTTGGCGGTCGATCGCATGGTGGCAGCCAGTACCCAAAACCAAGCTTTGTCCGCCCTACTGCTTCTCTAACGTCTTGAAAAACGAGATCGAATTGGCTGCCGTGCGAGCCAAACGGCCGCAGCGGTTGCCCGTTGTGCTGTCCAACTAGAAGAATCGAGTTCGATTGTTTTGCAATGTGTTGTCAGCGACAACTTTACCGATTTTCATCCATCTCGATGAATTTCCAAATATTTCTAACAAAAAATGCCAATGGGTCTTTTTTTTTTTTTTT
>JBGTHU010000439.1:0-4072 GCA_041745975.1 Mariniblastus sp. | reverse complement strand
GACTTAAAAACGCCCCACGGAAAAATTGCTCTCACCGTCCCGGCCGGAAGCTCCAGCGGAAAATCATTACGCTTGCCCGGTATGGGAATCCGCACCAAAGATCGATCGGGTGACTTGATCGTGACATTGCAGATTTATGTTCCTGCCTCAATTGCCTCAGAGGAAGCCGAACTGCTTCAACGGCTGGGGAAAGATTGGCAACCTCCCAATCGAGAATCAGTCAATTGGTAATAGGTGATCCAGTGGAACCCCGACCCACAAGTTCGTGCCGTTTCACGAAATCGATGCGACTGCGAAATTCGAATCAATTTCAAATCGTTTATGATGGCAAGCATTACGCTGCGGATGACACCTTGGTGATAAATGCTGTGCCCAATGGGTTAGGATTCAGCCGACTGGGTTTGTCGGTCAGTCGCAAGGTGGGTAATGCCGTTGTTCGAAATCAATGGAAGCGAGCTCTGCGAGAGGCGTTTCGATTGGACTACCAGCATTTACCGATCGGTTTCGATTTCGTTGTCCGTCCACGACGAGGGGCGACTTGCAATCAAGCCCGTGTTAAAGAATCACTGCGGTCAGTGACCGCCCGCGTGACCAAAAAAATGAGGTGATCATTCTCGGGCCAGCAGGGTGGTTGAGGCTGCCGCCGAAACAATGCCAAATCTGAAACAATGCCAAATCTGAACCAATGCCAAATCCTAGACTTAGCCATTTATTAAGAACCACCTTGAATTTCTTGCTCAAGCTCCCGGCCAAGCTATTGATTTGGATCGCGCGATTTTACCAAGTTGGCATCAGTCCCCTGTTGGGAAGAAATTGTCGATTCCAACCGACATGCAGCAGTTACTTTATTCAGACTGTGCAAAAACATGGGGCGATTCGCGGTTCGATCAAGGGGGTTGTTCGCATTTGCAAATGTCATCCCTTCCATCCAGGCGGTCACGATCCGCCGTAGTTGTCGGCAGTTAAAAACAAGGGAGCATGTGGGATTATCCGAAGAGTAGGTATCGGCGGTAACCGATACCTACTTTCTGTTAGCGATAACCTGTCTGCGATAACCTGTCTGCGATAACTTTATCGGAACAATTCACGGATACCGAAGGTGAAGAACAGGTTGGAGCTGAAGTTGAGAATCTCCTCTTGCGGCTTGAATCGCAGGATCAACGTATCTTGTGCTTTCACCAAAATCCTTTGACGCGGATCGTTAATCGCTTCGATTAAGTCGATCCGAATGGCGATTTGACGACGTCCGGGAACCTGTCTCAACACGATCAATTCCGTCGGTGGCACGTTTTGAGCGGCTCCACCGACCAGTCCTGTTCGTTGCCCTGCCGCAATTCCCGCTCCGGCCAACGAAACCGCTTGCAAAACATCGAGGTCATAATCACGAGGGATTGGACGTTCCGAACCACCTAAAAGACCACCGGTGTAGAAGACTTCGGTCTCTCGGTTATCAACATAGACAATGTCCCCATCACGTAAAATGATATCTTCCGTACGGATATCGGGAACCTCACCTGGGTTGACTCGCAAAGGAATGGTAATCATATCCGTATCATCGGGAACGGTCGGAACCACACCGTAGGGAAATTCTTCCGGAGCATTGGTACGGTAGAATTCCGATAGGTCTTTGTCTCGCTGAGCCAGAGTCAGTCGATCACCGCGTGAAACCCGGACTTCATTTTTAGCATTCAAACCCGGCAATCCACCCGTTTGCGTCAGCGCGTTGAGCACATCGTTTTGGTAAGCCGGCAATCGCAATACAAAGCCTCGGCTGCTTAAGTCCGAACGATCGAAAACTCCCAGCCGTTGTGCTTGGGCTTGTAGGAATCCACCGCCACCTTCAACAGAATTGTCCTGACGCACCACAAAGACTCGATAACTTCGCTCGCGAAGAATCGTAACGATAATCCGCGTGTTGTCTTGCAACAAAGGATCGTCACCATCGCGGTAGGCCCGCTGAATTAAAGCTTCTGCTTGTTGAATCGTCAATCCTTTTACAGGAATCGGATCGACCAAGGGGAGTGATACGGTTCCGTCCTCGCGGACAGGGATCGGAAAACCGATGGCTGGCGGCAAGTCGCTATCGACTTGAGCCAAGTTGACCGGGGGGGCTTCGCCAATGTTGCCCAACACTCCTTCGACGAACACGCCCAACACGTCGTCCGCGTCCAATGTGTAGAAAGCTGGTTTTTTTTGCCGCAGGCGAGCCACATCGACGGCAATTTTTTGAGCCTGTGGTTCCGCCAAAAACTGGGGCGGCACACGACCCGCTGGAACCGAATCGATCGGCGAAAACAGAGCGGTACAGCCCGTTAACGAAAGACTGATCAGAACTCCGACCATCAGCAACGGTCGGCTGAGTTTCTGCATCACGGGTTGGTATAATGACGAAGAAAACATTATTTCAAACTCCCCTTGGGTGCCGCTGTGTTACAAAACAATTAACTGGTTGTGATCAAACGGGATCAATAAAACTTAAATCAAGGCTGGGTCTGCGATAGGCTGACAAAACTCTCACCAATCTCTCGTCTATCGACGGAGCCCCTACTTAGCCCATTGTGCCATGCTCGCTAACGAAGTCGTCGGCTTGATTGGCTGGGGGAAATATCTCCCATCACACTGAACTCCTTGGCCTCGCGAATCACCTCCGATGGTGAAACGATCGGTGGCAGTGTAGTCGGGACCGATTGAATGAGCACTGACTTGGATTGGCCCTCCATTTCCTTGGCCACGGCATTGGTGACGGGATAGGCCACATAACCGAAATCTGTTGGGATCTTGCTCAAGTCGAGTGTCGAATTAGTCGCTTTGGGATTGGGCCAGTTGGCTACTGGCGAACCGGGAACCGGCCAGCCCTGATTGATTGCTGAGGTCGAAAATTCACCGATCGATGGCATGGGGGGGGCTTGCGGGTCAAACTGATTTTGAGGCCCGGCTTGACTGTTGTTTCGTTGGACATCGACCTTCGGGTCTCGCTCCACTTTCGTTACCGCTCGTGGGGTGTCTTTCGATCTATTTTCCATGTCGATGGCGGCTTCCATCATTTTGGAAATTGGAACTTGATTCAAATCGCCAACGTTTTCCTGCTTGGCGGCCTTGACACCAGCCGGATAACCTTCAAACCAAGCGTTGACGCACTGTAAGCCGTCGGTCGATTGGAAGCGGGGAGTGCGGTAGCTAACCGGTGGCAAAGCCGGAACGTACCCATCACCACCGTTCATCACATCCGCATAACCGGCACAGAACCCGTTATAAAAATGTTCGCCGTAGGGTCGGTCTAAATTACCGAAACGCAAATTGTAGGCCCGCCGAGCCCAAACCATGTCGCGATAGCTGAGCATCACCGCATCACCCACGGCGAATTGGTAAGAGCGACACCCCACCATCGGCGAAACCATCGCTGCCGCCAGGACAGCGATAATCAAACATTTGAATGACTTCCGCAGACGACGTTTCGTGAGAACACGCGGTCCGTCTCCTGATTCAAATGTGGCTGTTTGGCTAATCAATGTAATAGATTCGAACATATAATCCCCTTGTGGTACGCCAATACGTTTCTAAATTGGCCCGGTGGTCGGGTAACGCTGTTCCTCGACCTTAAACCAAACATCGCCCAACAAGCTGTATCGAATTTAGGGAAGATTCGTAATATTCTTATTTTTCCAAAAATTTGTGTTGTAGCAGCAGGTTTTGCTATCATTCGAATGCGATTGGCGTTTGATTGGCGTTTGATTGGCGTTTCTAACGGAGGCAATTGAAAGGGAATCCCCAATCCCTACTTGGTTTCGATTTATTGCTTGCAAATGAAACGTTTCAAGCTTGAAACCTACGTAATTTACTTTATATTGCTAGTTGTCTGTTCGGATTCGCTGAACCAGTAAACCACAGGCCACCAGCCGCTAGCCCCAGGCAAATCGCCGGCGGCTTGTGCCATGACGCCCATGACGCCCATGACGCCTTACCCGGTTTCCGTTCGATCCCGTTTCCATTCGATGCATTTTCAGCTCGCCCTTTTTTTGCTCCGCCCTAGATTTTCCAGTTTTTTTTAATTCCCATTGGCCTCTAACCCTCA
>JBGTHU010000438.1:0-1945 GCA_041745975.1 Mariniblastus sp. | reverse complement strand
CGGCGATGTTTGCCTATCATCCCAAGCGAGTCCGTGACTACTGCCTGGAGAAAAAAGCAATCGAACCGGCTGAACAGCAAATCCGCAAAAAAGTTCTATTGGCCTCCTTTGCCGCCGACTTGCTGCGAGATACCAATCGCTATTCGGCCAATCCCGATTTGAATCAGGATGTCATTACTGGGATTTTGGCCTGTTATCCGGCCGATCGGTTTGATGCTTCTGGACTCCCCAAGTCAGTGAAGCAGCTATGGCTCGAAAAAGCGCACAACGATACCCAACTGTTGATTGATCATATCCAGGCGTTCGATCTGGCCGCTACCGAGGAACATGGCCTCGCTGAAGGGCGGTGGCAATCTACCTTGTAACAAGTGCTATCGTGTTTCAAAGAGCGTATCTGTCTATTGAAGTGATCAAAGCCTTGTAATAGAAATTCTGGGCACCCGTGCAGGGCTACAGAAATCCCTTAATTCAATTGACCCGCATGGTCAATCAACCCGCTTGGTCAATCAACCCGCCTGGGGGACGGCGTCTCGATACTCGAACAACACAAACAAAAAATGGACAATCAACACGAACAAAGTCGACCAAAGAATGGTTGAAGTGACCGCGCGACTGACGTCCGCCGTCGAATATTTAGGAGCGATCCCACGATAGTAGGCGATCACCCCGGTTCCCAAACCACAAACTAGCAGTTTGGCAATCAGCCAGCCAAAACCGTTGTAGAAAAACTGGTCAATCTCAATTAACCCTCGGTGAAAATAAAGGTGCCAAAAATCAGGTCCACGATTCGGATCGGATAGTGTGAACGTGACCAAACTGGTCGAGCGAGCGACCACGAAAGCCACCATTGATAACAAGGGCGTGCCAATTAGAAAAGCCCACAAAATCGGGCTCAACAAATAAAATCGAGGCGGCATTCCAAACGTCTGTAATGCATCCAATTGATTGCCAAATTTCCGGCCACCCACATCCGCAGTCACCGCGGCACCGCAGCGGGCTGCCACCAAAATACAAGCCAGCACAGGTACCACAATGCGATACAACGCAAATCCCAACGCCGTCAGTAAATCCTCAATCAATAACGGTTCCGAATAAGAAGCAAACGGTAAAAATTGAAAGGTGAAATAGGTCGTTACAAAGCCAGAGATCAAACCGGCCGCCATTAAATACCACCATGCCGTGACACCAAATACCAACCGACAATAGTGCAAGAAAAATCGCATGCCCCAAGTTGGATTCTTCCAAAATGGTAACAGTCCGGCCAATCCACATCCGCCAGCGATCATCACTTTCGTGGTGTTGGAAAAAAAATTTTCCGCCTGGCTTCGCAATTGCTCACCCAAGGTCAATGGTTCGTTGACTTCATCACGGTTTCGGTTGACCTGGGCTAACGATTCCAATTGTTGAGGGATTTGTGACCATTGAGATTCAGGAATCAGTCTCAATTTTTTTGTTTGCGGATCCAACATGAAAACTCGATCAGCGATTGAAAGCAACGAGTGATAATCGTGGGTGACAATCACGGATGTTTTCCGATGCTGCTGATGAGTTTTTTGAATTAATTGGGCGACCTGACTGCCGGTGGCGGGGTCTAAACCAGATGTCGGTTCATCATACAAAATCGCCGCTGGGTTATAGGCGAGGGTCCGTGCGATCGCTAATCGCTGCCGTTGACCACCACTCAACCGAGACGTTGGCACACGGACTGGAATTCGCAACTCCTCCAATAAACCCTCGATTGACACGGATTGGGACTGCTGACCACCGCTGGCATGGGCTATCTCCATATTTCCTTTGGGGCTCAATTCGTCGAACAAAGCAAAAGATTGAAAAACGACACCAACGCTGCCCGCTTGAGCAGGTTTTCCTTCTACCAATACATTTCCCGAATACTGTATTCCCTCCCCCGATTTATCGATCAAGCCCGCGATAATTCGCATCAGAA
>JBGTHU010000437.1:0-2205 GCA_041745975.1 Mariniblastus sp. | reverse complement strand
AGCGATCGCCAAAAGTCTCGGTGGGATCTGGTTGATAATTGAATGCGAAGGGGATGCGGAGCCGATGGGTCGCTGGTCTTCACAGTTCACGTTGGGCTATGTTCCCTCTCAGCAGCGATATCTGGGGACATTTGTCGCATCCATGATGACCCATTTATGGCTCTACCAAGGCCAGTTGGACGATTCGGGCAAGCGATTGGTGTTGGATGTCTGCGGGCCTAAGATGAGCGACAATGGGATGGCCAACTATCAGGATATCTTCGAAATCATTGATCGCGATTACTGGATTCTGCGATCACAAATTCAAGGAGACGACGGGAACTGGATTCAGTTTATGGAAGGCCATCACCGCCGAATTTGATGCACGGGTTGGAGCCCAGCCTTTAGCCTGTTTTTTTACTCAATATCGACAAACAGACCGGAAATAACCACCCGTGCATAAATAAACGGATATTAAACGTCTGATAGAAATTCTGTTTAACGCAAAAAAAGGCAACTTGTGAAGTTTACAACCAGCCCCCGGCCAGCTCGTCTGACCGGGACGGAAGTTTTGTGAGCTTATGGGATGCAGCTGACAAGGAATTGAAACAGCTCAAAGCCATGCGTTCAAAGCGCCAATCGAAAGTCTATGGATAAAGTCAATTGAACTATGTCGTCTGCCACTGGTCTAACAAACAGTAAGGGTGGCACTTTGGAATCTCTTTCTGGATTGCAATTCAAATTTCAAATCGGTTCCATCGATTGATCTTACCCATCCGTATCCTCACGTATTTTTCGATGATAGACGAAACGCATCAAGACCACGGGAGCGAAGGCAATCGAAATCGTAATTGCCAAGAAAAGCCGGTGATTATTTACGATCCAATCCAACATCCACATCTTCGATTTGAGGGCAGCCATTTCTTTGGCAACCTCCGTGTTGGCCTCGTTAGCCCACGCCCCGCCCCCGACGGCATAGTCGTGGGCCAGTGCACCGCCCCCAACCGCCAGGTGGTAGGCAATGGCTCCTCCCCCGGTCGCGACATCCCAAGCGATGGCCAATCCGCCAACCGCCTCGTTTCCCACAGCGGCCCCACCGAAGGCCAGCCAACCAAGTGCTACACCGCCAATCGCCATGATCCCAATCGCTCCTCCCCCAATGGCAACGCCGCCTAGCGCGAACCCACCCATTGCGATCAGTCCTTTCGCCACTCCACCGAATGCGAACAGCAAACCAGTTGCCCGATCTCCGATCGCAATCCAGCCAAGTGCCCGACCCGATTTTCCATCAACGTTTGGAAAGTCGGCGAACTGGATGTCGATCAAGGGGATACCGATCAGTTTCCGAGGACTTGTGTATTTCGTGCCTCGGAAAATGGACTGATTGAACCCCATTCGCCCTCGCAGGGAGGAGAGGTTTGGCTCGGCGTCGGATGAAAGATGCTTTCGCACGTCTCGCAGTTCCTTGTTCTGCCGCAACCCAACGCCTACTACGTAGATGATGAACAGCAGCGTTACCACTCCGATTATGCCAAAATACAAGAATATTCCCTGAGAGACGAAGAGCAATGGTGTGGCCGCTAAGATCAAGAGAGTAAAGACGACCGCCGCAAAAAATGTGCTCCGTCCATGCTTTTCCAATACGTGTCGCTCGACCATTGTTTCGGCGAGTTGGGCAGGCAACCAACTTCCGAGAAAGGCGCCGCCTAATCCACCGACTGCTCCTATCAGTCCACCAAGTACCCCGCCAACTGCCCCGGTTGTCGCCGCTGTTTTGATGGCTGCCGATGTCGCCGTTCCGATCGTTGCTGCTCCCGCAGTCGAAGTCGCTTTGAGCGAAGCACTAAGTGCCGCGAAACCAACCATCACGCGGGTGGTCAACGAACGTCCCGGGCGACTTCGTACCAAGACTTCCTCGACTTTGGTTGCTAGATTGGCGCGCAACATATCTCGTCCTCGGTGAATTCGCTGTTTGACAGCGTCAGAAGAAGCGTCGACTGCCAATGCCACCTCGGCAATCGAATGTTCTTCACGGTAGAACAACACCAGCGCTTCGCGATAAAGTTCAGGAATTTTCTCCAAACAGTCCCATACTAACTGCCGCTCTTCTTCCGAGGCAAAATTGGCAGCCGGATCGTCAGCCGACGAACTCGACTGGTCAGTTGCCGGTTCAACCGGAAGTCGCCTCTCACGGTGAGACGATTGCCGAGCCAGGTTTCGCGCAAT
>JBGTHU010000436.1:0-3098 GCA_041745975.1 Mariniblastus sp. | reverse complement strand
TATCCAGCCAGCTATTTCGAGTTTCTTTGATCCATTCATATTCTTAGCCCGCCTCGCCAGGAACCATTACCATCCAGCCAACACCGAACTTGTCTTTAACCAAGGCGTATCGCGGTGAGGAGAAGGTTTTCACAAGCCATGAGGGTCATCTTTCCGATGGTCAGCGATGCGTGCATGATTTTATCTTCAAAGCCGGCTTGCAACATGCCTTCAGGAACCGCATCAGGACTTTCGCTAAATCGCATTTTCATGACGACTTTCGCGCCCAGCGTTTTTTCGTAGAAAGCCAAAGCCTCTTCGCAGCGACCGCCGAAGAATAGGTAAGGCTGAATGGTACTCTCCTGCATCTCCATCTTCTCACGCAGCACATTTTCTTGATCGGCAATCACACCTTCAGGATCGACATCGGCAAAATCTTCCATCTCATAGAACGGTCGAATCTCGATCTCCGACTCTTCGGGCATCGGATTGGGGGAGCGTTTGACCCAGTCGATGGCTTGTTGCATCGAACCGACTTCCCATAGCCAATAGCCAGCAATCAGTTCCTTCGTTTCGGCGAAGGGGCCGTCGATCACAGTGCGATCCGAGCCGCTAAAACGCACACGCACCCCATCGCGACTCGGTTTCAAACCGTCACCGGATTTGATGATTCCTGCCTGAAAAAGCTCTTCGTTGAACTTGCCCATCGCGGACATCAATTTCTCGCTGGGCAAGGTACCCGCTTCCGAACTTGCCGTTGCTTTAATTATCACCATCACTCTCATCGTTTCATCATCCTTTTGGTAAATTAGATTCTCAACCACGAACCGCAGCCTCGATTGCTGCAATGTCGATTCTTTGCATCTGCATCATTGCGTCGAAGGCTCGTTTGGCAGCGACACGGTCCGAGCTAGTGAACGCTTTCATTAGGACGATGGGTGTAATCTGCCAGTTAACGCCCCATCGATACTTGCACCAGCCGCACTGGCTCTCCTGGCCACCGTTCGCAACAATGGCGTTCCAGTAGCGATCCGTTTCGGTCTGGTCTTCAGTTGCGACTTGAAACGAAAACGCCCAGTTATGCTCGACACCAGGGCCACCGTTGAGGCCGATACAGGGAATGCCCATGACAGTGAACTCGACTGTCAACACGTCCCCTTCTTTGCTTGATGGGTTCCCGCTAGTCGCCCGATGAACAGCCCCGACCGAGGAATCTGGAAAAATCTGAGCGTAGAACTTAGCCGCTTCCACCGCGTCACGTTCGTACCAAAGACAAATTGTATTTTTTGACGTTTTCATCATTATCTGACTTTCTAATTCGACTTTCTGAGGAAAGTATTGTAAAGTATGATCGTTACTCGAATACTGCAGTGAAACGGCGTTGCATTTCATCACGCGTAACGTCCTCGATTTTCGAGCCCAAGTACCATTCATGGCCAAAAAGACCGATGACTTTTGAGGGACGTTCCCGATGGAATTGGTCCGAGGGTTGCGTGACCGAATCGACAGGGTGTAAAAATCTTGATTGTATCACGGGTTGACGAAGATTTCTTCACGCAAACGGTATTCTTCCCAAAGCGTTTCTCGCGTCTGCCAATTGTCCTCGATGAGACATCTCGTGCATCGCAATGAAGAGAAACAGTTGACCGATTGTTTGGAAATCTGGATGATCGCGAACTTTCTCCCAGACTGCTGGTGGGCGTTCATCAAGACGCAAGGAATGCAGGTTGTCGAGTAAATGGAGTACGTCCTTATGTACCCGTACGTAAGCCTGGATTACATCGTCATATTGGGGATAGATTGCTTCATCAAATTGCGGCGTTGTGCCTCCAGAAAATAGTTCACGCCACTCCTCGAAAGGACTCACTTGGCCACTGATCATCGACAATAGACCAGCGCTGGAATAGACTAGGTGGCCCATTATCCAAAGTGGATGGTTGCCCTGGTTCGGTGTCGGCGAAATCATTGGCGCATCAGAAAGGTCTTCAGCAAGTGGTTTGATCCATTCGTAGCTAAAATTCAAGGACGCGGCAGAGTACGGCACAGGGGTGAGTGCGATTTTGCGATGGTCGAACCGTCCCCAGGGGCCGCATTTCGATTGGCAATCAGCTTATTCGTTTCTTCATCGGCGGGGCGAATCTCGAAGGGTCCTGCTTTCACGCCTGGGTGCAGCGACATCAATGCGATGGCGTGATTTAAATCACGAGCCTCGAGTAGCAGTATTCCACCGAGCATTTCTTTCGTTTCGGCAAAGGGGCCATCGGTGACATCGACTGAGCCATTCTTCATCCTCAAAGTCACTGCATTGCTGGCGGGTTGCAGCGCTTCGCCACCGAGGAAGTGCCCTCCTTGGCGGAGTTCATCGTCATAGGCAAGGCACGTTTGCATCATTCGCTGGCCTTCGATCTCAGGTAGTGCCTCATATTTAGATTCCTCAATATATCCCAAGCAAACAAACTTCATCCCATTGCCTCCAGGTAAATTCGACAAACATTGTCATCCGTTTTGTTATAGTCGAGTTGTGACCCCAAGAATCGACATCGCGTAAAAATTTTTTTGCGAATTCGAAAAAACAGGGGTAATGCGTTTATTTTCCGCTCAAAAAATGCCGTTACGGGTAAAACGCCGCGATATAGGAAGCAAATTTAGACGGGAGTGAGTCCGAACGGGAGTGAATCCACCAAGGGTTGGCAGATTGTTGCTAGCAAATTTTTGCTAGCAACAGAATGTAGCAATTCTCATTGATTCCCTTCGGCATGAAATCTTAGAGTCAGCCTTGGCAAAGCAGTTGGATTACCGAATCCGACAACCCCTCCCGGATTTACTCTTCTCCCGGATTTACTCTTAGTTAAGGATTTTTGGTGACAACCAACACATGCTTAAGGTCGCCAATCGGTACTTCTAACTCGACAAAGAAAATGTTTTGAGTTACTCCGGCATTGACCCTTTCCGGAAGAATCACTTTGATTGCCAACTCAGTGGGATCCCCTTTCGGTTCTCGGCAGCGATCTGCGATCACGAAAGACTGAAATCGTTGTTTGTCATTCTGATCTCCTGCCAAGTAAGAAGAAAAAACATGCCTGAGGGTGTAAGATTTGTTTTTTATCTTGTCGAAGGCA
>JBGTHU010000435.1:0-2793 GCA_041745975.1 Mariniblastus sp. | reverse complement strand
TTGTGCTATCGATTGTAATCGGAAAGCGGATCAGCACTGTCGTAATTGATTTTCCGATTGAAACGATTTTGAGTCGTTTTTGCTACGGGATATGCCTGATATTAGGGCTGGGACGAGTTTGACGCCCTGAGGGCGATACCGACAGCATTTCACGGCATTGGCTGTTAAGCCTTAACCTTGATTCCGATTCTGATTGGGCGCCTTCTCAAAATTGGCAGTTTTTGATGGAATTACTCAAGTTGCCTCTTGTCGCCTCGGTTTTCCAGTGTAAATTTCTCAGACAAATGAATTGACGCACTTTAAAATTCCTTGAATTGATCACACCCCAGCAAGAGATTTACCGATGTCACACGTAGACCTAATTTTGGACAATGCCCGATTGCGAGACGAAATTGAGCCATTTCTCGATGAATCGGTCTTTTGTGTTGATACCAATCAAATGACAATCGAAATGGAAAACGATTACCTCAGTTCCCTGTTGGCTTGGGAGCGCGCCCCCGTTTTGCCGATCGGTAAGTGGTTTGACCCGGAGTTAAAACTGTTGCCCCATCAAGATTTGGACGATTTAGAACTGCATCAACAACTGCATCAAGTGATTGGTCGATTGTTCGAAAAAAATATTGTTTTGCGGCATACGGATCATTTATCGGATCGACAACTCTATTGCCTAATCGTCAGAGACATCCTTCCATCGCAAGAAAAAAAATTGATCTTGCCGCAACAGTATTTTTACTGGCAATGTTTGGACGCGGCTCAGGACGAAGAGTCTTGGTTACGGTTTTATGCCAGCGACGAAGAGCGATTTCAATGGGCAATGGAGACTGGATTGAAGCTCCCTCCGGTCGAACCGCTGCCCTTTCCGCGTAGAATTCCGACCGGATTGAGCGGCGAAATTTAGCGCAACCTTAGATGGGAACCAAGCACCGAGATAAACTTGGTGCCGCGGGACCGATAAATGATTGCCTGTTATTTATCGCCCGGCAAAGGCCGCTTTTTCAATCAGTAAAGAAATTTCTTGAATCCGGCGGTACTGTTCGCTCAACTGCAATCGGATTTGAAGGATCGACTGCTGCATGGTTTGCAATTGCTCGCTGCGACTGGCTATTAACTGATCCACCACCTCCACGTCCTGCTGCAGATTTTCAATATCTTGTTCCATGCCGATTTTGATATTGTTTCTTTCGGTTTCTTGCTGTTGAGTGCTCGCCAGGGCAGCTTGTTGGCGTTGAGCCAGCGCTTCAGCCCGAGCGGTTTCCATTTCCATGAATTGCGACCTCAGGCTGATGTCATTGAAAAGCATGGGGTAGTCTTTTAATTTGCGAACGTAGATCCGGTCGATTTCAGTGACGGTTTCACGGGTGCGGAAGGGTGTGATCACTTCGTTGCCACGCATCCCGTCAGCTGTTCGTTGGTCGATGCGAACGACATCGCCAGTCGAGAATCGAATTGGGGCGCCTTGGTGAAGCGATTGATCAACAGCCAACCCCAACGCAGTAAAGGGACCATCAGTTACGACCGCACCGGTGGCACTATCGACGATGTATTCGTCATTAGAATTGGCGTCAAAACGATACTCAATTAGAACTTCATCATCGGCGGGAACAAATTGCTGACTTTTTCGATTGCCCGCGTTTTCTTCAACCCAATTTTCAATTTTCCCTAAAGAGTAGCCGTCAAAAGCAAATCGATCGATGATTGCCTCGTATTCGCGGCTATCGGGTGAAAGATTGAACAGATCAGCTGGCAAATAGAGATTCTCCAATAACTGTCGATAGGTCGAGATATCCAATTCTTGTTGGCGGATTTTTTCGGCGAGCTCTAATTCTTCAGGAGTCGCTTCCTCTTTGTTGATTTCAATGCGGGCCAAAATTGCCATTTTGAAAGTGTCGTGGTCATCCAGTGGCATTTTTTCAAACAAGGTCCAAGTCGTGGTCGGGTTATCCCATTCGCGTTGGTCAACGATTTCGGATTGCCCTCCTGTTTTGACACCGCTCAAAACAATCCGTTCGGGGGATTCTTCGACAACCACCACTCGACCGATATAGTGGGTGGGATAAGGTGAGCCCAACACGTCGTCATCAGCGAACAACAACAGCTCGGTATCCCTGAGGGCCAGTGGTGTTACCGGGGCGTCTTGCCCCCCCTCAGGTCGGGGCTGGTTGAAAATGAAAGCCCGGCGATCGCCATCAATCTCAATTTGCCCGTTGGTCCACACTCGCCCTCGACCCGTGAAACTTAATCGGACTTGCTGCGCTTTGTATCGCAATGAGTCAGGATCATAAAGAATCGATTCGGGACTGCCGTGCAATGCTTGCTGAGCCTCTTTTTCGAAACGATCGCGAGCTTGGTTTTGACGATCAAGTTCCGCCATATCTTTGTGACGCAAATTATAGGCCTTGGACATTCCAATTGATGCAGCGATAGCGGCAATGAAGATCAAGTTCACCAGGACAATATTGCTCCAGTGCCATGTTTTTGCTGAAAAAACCGAAAAAACGATCAGTGCGATAAATAGCAGGAGTACGATGCCAGCGGATAACAAATCCATTTCGGTTCAAATGCCTGTCGATAGAGAACAAAGGTTACTGGGTCAAACGGAACCGCCATCGGATACCTGCCGGGCATTTGAAAAACCCAGTTTCAAGGACTGCCGATGAATCGATTTAGTTACTGTTTGCAAAAAACACCTCATTTATAATAAATGGAGGTAAAACCGCAGTCAAGTTTTGCTATCGGCCTTTACCCCGCCCGTCCTTGCCCCAGAGTGTTTTTCCCTACAGGATCGCTAGGATT
>JBGTHU010000434.1:0-13087 GCA_041745975.1 Mariniblastus sp. | reverse complement strand
CGCGTGACACCGGCGATATCTTCAACAATCGCCAAGCGTCGGCCTGCCAGCCAATTGAAGAGGCTGGACTTACCCACATTCGGGCGGCCAACAATGGATACTTTGGGAATGGACATCGGGAACGCGGAGCTTTCTGGAACGGACGGCAAATCGGTCGTTTTTTGCTATCCTGCTTTTTTGCAATCCTTCAATAGGGAAGAATTGGAAATTCGATCGGATCATGGTAAATTATTTTCTCCATTGTACCAAAAGAAACCAATTTAACTATGACCTACCAAGGCGCTATGCTATGACGGATGACCCGAGATTAGGCCAGGAAACAATTCACCCCGCGAATCACCAAATGAATTGCCCAGTCCATTTAGCATCGAATTCGGCCGCAATACGGCAGTATCTCAACGGACTTGAGAAAGCCGGTGTGGAAACTTTGTCACCCAAATGGAGTGGCTTTTTTCATCAACTGATGCGATTGGACCAGGCTCAGGATCGTCCTGTTGATTCCCCACAACCAACAATGGCGGCAGAAGGAAAGCCAACGTTCCAAACTTCGGCTCCGAAAAAAAGTACCTCCACCGGCCCCAACCAAGGATCCCGCCACCCCGTCAGGCGACTTCATGATCCGGATTCTTCAGCAGTAGTTCAGCCTCCGTACGCGGGCAAAGGTTCCGCTGAATCTCAATCCTCTGCCGGTTTGCCAACAGGAACTCCAATTGAGGTATCCCAACCGGGGCTTGATTCGCAGCGAGTTGGGGCGGCCGAGTTGCGTCCCGATTTGCGTCCTTACCCCAATTCTTTGGACGTCCAATTTCGCATCGACCGATTGCAACAGCTACAGCAGCAAGTCACCCAGTGCCAACGTTGCGCTCAACTTGCCAGTTGCCGTTCAAAAACGGTTTTTGGCGAGGGAATTCCAAGCCCACGTTTGGTGTTCTTAGGCGAGGCACCCGGTGCCGACGAAGATCGACAAGGTCAACCTTTCGTCGGAGCAGCTGGACAGTTGTTGGACAAAATCATGGCCGCTTGCCGATTTCAAAGATCCGATGTTTATATCCTCAACACCATCAAATGCCGACCACCCAATAATCGAAATCCGCTGCCTGAAGAGCTTGCCAATTGTTGGACAACATTCACCGAGCAACAATTGGAAATTCTTCAGCCTGAATTTATTTGTTGTTTGGGGGCCGTCGCTTCTCGCCAATTGCTGAAAACAACGCAACCACTGGGGCAATTGCGCAAGAAATTTCACGCCTACCGAGAGAGCAAAGTCATGGTGACCTATCACCCGGCTTATTTACTGAGAACCGAGTCGGCCAAAAAGTACGTCTGGGAAGATATGCAGATGCTGATGAAGGAGATGGGATTTGATCTGAAAAATTAGCAACTAAAGAATTGTCCCGATATAAATTCCCGACTTCAAATTGTGTCTGGAATCTTCGAATTCGGAAGTTATTTCGAGACAGTTTCGAAGCGATCGCCGTATTATTACAGCGGGCCCCCGATTGCCGATTTTTGTTGACTGGGAGTCCGATGGAAAATCATCTCGGCGAGTTATGGAATTTGATGAATTTCACCAACCGTTCACCAGTAGGAACGCTGGCTAGTTTGTTCCGTTCAGAGCCCTGGCCTTGCAGATTGGACAATCTGATCCTTTCCCCAATGTTGGCATTTACTTTGTTTCGGCAATCATAATTTTTGATGGAAGCGGCACGGCATTACGACTGAGAGCCAAGACGCTCATCGCGGTTCCAAAGGCGCGCAAACGATCAAAGACACGATCATTCCAAGTGTTGTCTGCATCCATGGTCTTCCGCAGGACCGTCTCGAACCGCTGGTACTGTCGTTCCTGCAACTCGACTGGCAACAGCTCAATCGACTGGGCTTAATAGCGATGCCCGTAATAAAGATAGTAGGGAGCGACTCCATAAGGCGGCACATGGGTACCGGTTTTCTTGCGACGTTTTTCCGGTTCGTCCCAACGTTCGTGAAATGCCTTAACCACCGATTTAACCAACTTGGGGTTTCAAAAACGCATCCGCGAAGATCACGGTATTGACTTGGTCGGCCCGGACTTTGTGCTTCACCTTGTACCTGCAGATGCGGCAACACCGACCGGTTTACGGGCCATCCAGTTCGATTCCAGCGAACCAGCCGATCAGACTATCAAAATTAAGTTTCTAGAAATCGTGACCATCCGTCGAGGCGGATCAAGACCCAGTTGGATTGATCTGGTACCACTTTAATTGCGAGGCTATTGGCAACGTGAGCGGGAAGATTTTAGAAAGTGCAGAAAAAATGACCAACGAAACGCGAAAGCAGGAAGTTATTATTCGATAATCAGAGCGGTTTTGAAAAGAAATAGGCTCACGGACATTCATTGTCTCACCCAATCGGCCAATTTTTAGGGAGATCGAGGCTCCTGCCAAGACATTGCTTTGCCAAGGCCACACATTGCGTCGTTGTTGTTTCGGCAGGAGCCTCAACCTTCCTTCCCAACTGTGAACGATTACAAAATTTTCTTAGGCCCACTTGCTTCAACGAGTTTTTCAAGACATGACTTACGGCAGAGCACGACTTTGGCTTGGGGTTACTAGTGTCGGATCTGTCGTGGTGATCGCTTCAATCGCACTGGCACTCCAACTGCCTCAGAGATTGCTCGAATGCAAGCGAGGGCTCGACGAGACCGAGTTCCTTCAACTGGCGGCAGTGATTGGCTTGTTTCTGTTGTGGCTCGTTCCAATGGATTTTTTAGGTGGGTACTTGCTCCCTCGAAAGTTCAGAAAATCGGGTAAATCGTTCAGTGATTGGCTTGGAACTTATCTCAAGGCTACTTTTTTCCAAGCGATCTTGTTCGTTTTCTTCGGCTCATCGATCGTTCTGCTGAGTCAGGCATACGGAACTTCAATCGGATTGATCTCGATTGGTCTGTTCATGATAGGGTGTTTTTTGGTTCGCAATCGTTTGATGCTCAATCACCAAGTCAAATCCGCATCTTCCCAAGCAAAATTGAGCGATGCAGTGGGCTTAATTCAAACCTGGCAGATTTTCGTACCGCGGACTGTAGTGGTCGAACACACCGATGTTGGCTTCACAGGTGGTGTAATCGGGTTGGGCAATCGGGCGATAATTGTGATTCCGGAAGCTTGGCTTTCATTTCGTACTGAGGAACTTGCCACCGCCATTGCTCGCCGAGCTTTGGCGGTCAACACGGGTAGCTACACCCGAGGTTTGGTCTTCGCGTACGTTTGGAATTTGGCTGGCTTTTCGCTTTGCTGGTTGCTTACTGGAGCAGATCTCGCAAGCGTCGCTGGTTTGGTGACCGCGATGTGTGCATTCACGCTTTGGTCATTCTTCGGTTTGCTGGTTTTACCCACGATCAGTCGCAACGCTTCTTTGAAGATCGACCAGGAACTAGCGCAGCACGGCTTGCCTGTCGATTTAATTTCCACCACGGCATCGACAATGGATTACCTGCAAGATGACGAGCCACAACGATCGCGGTTCATCGAAACTATCTTTCATCCTGTTCCCAGTGTGAAGGGCCGAAGCCGAAGCGAGCCTATAAGGGGATTAGCAGCTTGGAATGTTTCTCGGACGTCTTTGTTTTTGTCCTGGGCCTGTCTTGGATTTCTGTCCCGATCCGTTCATTGCAATGTAGGTCGTCCCGAACTGTGGACGATGATGCCAACAGATTAAGCCAGCTGCATTCAAATGAAGAAGGAACATCTCCCCAACAAGACATGCACAGTCTGTGGCAAACCGATGACTTGGCGACGAAAATGGTTGAAGACCTGGGATGAGGTCAAATATTGCAGCGATCGCTGCCGCCGCGGCAAAGGAAGTGAACCGCAGCGTGCATCAAGTTCGATAACAAAAAAAAAGGGTTAATTATGGAACATTTCGACGAGGCACAAATTGACAGGGTTATTCAAATGGCTTGGGAAGATCGGACAACGTTCGAAGCGATTCGTGAACAGTTTGGACTGCAACCGGGGCAAGTCATCAAAATGATGCGAAAGCACCTGAATCCGTCTTCGTTCAAGCTTTGGCGAAAGCGAACCAACGGGCGCACGACAAAGCACTTGTTCAAACGCTCTTGTTTGGTCGGCCGATTTCGTTGCCCGAGCCAGCGTGGGTAGTTCCCACGATCGCGCGACGCTATTATGTTGTGCACTCTAATTGCCAGCGACTGTAGCCATCGTCATCCCTTAATTGGATCAGAACCTTCTCAGTGCCGCCGGAAATTCTAAACGCCACAATTCGATCGGCTACGCAACAATCGTTAGCAGTTAGAATCCGCGGATCGACTTTTGCGAATGGCGGTTGATGATGCTCCAACGCTTTCGAGCCGGACATTTCCGATCGAATGCAGCTACGTCAGTCATTAAGTATCAATGCTCGTAAGGGCTTTTTAGTTTTTAGGTGACACCGAGAATCCATCCCTCAAGCGCGATGTCTGATTTTTGAAGTTCGGTAAGTGGGGGATTGAAGAAGCGATCGAGGCCGAATCCGCTATCCATTTCCTGTAGCCAGCGGCAAACTGAATACGAGTCCTGCTGATCGGTCGTGCGATCCTCACGCGGATAACGGTTGCGAAACAATGAAGGATAGACTTCTGCGACTACAGAACATCCATCGGGAATCGTAAAACCGTCGAATGGCCAAAAATGAAGCACCGGAAGTTCTCTTCTTAGCCTTCCCAGAAAAGGTAGGCCGGCGTGTGTGGATTTAGCGACCGAGCCTTGAACGTCAAACTGAAAAACACTCTTGGCGGAAGACGTCCAGCGTTCCGTCAGACGAAGCGTTCTGGAATCACCGGTTCGAGTCGAGTCGCAACGAAATTGTTCAACAGTCGCATTTTCAGCATCGGTTGGCCAAGCCGCGGCAAAATCAGACAGAAATTTGTCCCAATCAGAGAGCTTGTACTTTTCAAAATAGGATCGAGGGAACGAAAATCCATGGTCGATCCCAACGATTGTATTATGGTGGGTTCGCAGGTAATCGAGGAGCCAGTAGTGGACTTCAACGCGATTCCAATTGCGAATTGACTTCAACCCTGTCTTGGGAGAATCAACAGATCGAGGCTGACTGCCTCTTTCGGCCATATAAACTTGGATCGTACTTGACCGCGTGCCTGGTTTACCAGCTCCGCTGTAGTCGATGCCAACAAAGGAACTAAATGGCATTTATTTCAACCCAAACTATTTATTTTTTTTCAAGATATGGTCGAGATAAAGGCACTGCGAATTGTATCTTGGTGAGTCAAAAGCGAGGTGAGTTGCCGTCGGTTCGAGGATGCCAAGGAGTCGCCATTTGAGTGGCGGAATTCCCACCCGCTGGATTCGTCCCCTGCGCCATGCGGGTCTGCACTCGACTGACTGCTTGCATCACATCGGCTTGCCGCGTATCCATTTGCAATACGCGATAATAGTTCTCCAATGCCAATTGAAGCTCCCCTTGCGATTCGCGAACATGGCCCATCGCTTTGAGTGCCCTGACGTTTTGTGGTTCGATTCGTAGTGCATCGGCCAGATAATCGGTGGCTTGACGTGCGTCTCCATATTCTTGGAACAGTCGAGCCAATTCGATGGACGGTTCAGCGGAACCGGGGTAGCGATTTCGCCAAGTATTCAATAAATCAAACGCAAATTTTTCGTTTCCTGTTTCGATCAATAACCCCGCTAATGCCCGATGTGCTTCGACATGTTGGTCGTCCAAGGCAATTGACTGACGCAGCAGTTGTTCCGCTTGGGAAATATAGGCTTGATTGGAGATTTGTTTACCCATGGTGTAATAAGTCTGTCCCAGATTGTAGTAAGCATCTGCGTTTTTCGGGTTGGCTCGCAAAGCTTGTTGGAACTCGTTGACTGCGACCGCATACTGTCCTTGCTGGTACGCTTGCAGCCCCGACACATTGCAACGCTGGGCGCGATAATTACAACCGAGTTGAGCCAAAACCAGCATGGCAACACCGACTAAGCTGCCAAAATGGATTCGTCGTCGCTGTTCGAACCATGGCAGGCTCAAGCGATAGCCGCTTCGGTCGTGTTCCGGAGACTTGCCTAACCGATGCGGCTTGGAACCATTGTGCTGGCCCGCGTTAAAATTGGCTTGGTTCATCGTTGTCATTATTGATCCTCGAATTTTATCATTCCGTTCCAGGTAACGCCTGAAAAAGACCGGCTCATTACTTCGGTGAGTGCCATCGCTGGTGATCCTCATTGCCTAAGTACTGATTTAGAAAAAATCGCTGGCAGAGTAGATAAAAATTAAAGTTCGATCAATACTATCATCAAGCTAGCACTTGGCTTGATCAATAAACTTTGGTCCGTACCCCGCTGTTCAGGTCGGGGTAAGAACTTTCCAGCAGTTGTTTTCGATTTCTTTGAGAATTTGCTGGTTGAAAGCGTATGGTCCAAGCCGGATGCAATTTTAATCATATTGAAAAATCCCATCGACAAATCTACCCGCCCCGACGCTCGCCTAATTGTCGCAAATCCCTTAAACTCATACTGATCAGAGCCAGGTTGATCGTAGTTACAGCAAGCACCCGAACATATCGGTTTATTTATGCACGGGGGCTTACAGCGGATTCGGATCATTCACTCATATCGCTGTTTTTTGGGATGTTGCAGGAACTAACCATTTTTGGGCAATCAACGGAGGGAACGGCCACCAATGCCAGTTCAGCACTTCGATTGCCAAGGTATCAGCCGTTGGTGCTGGTGGCCTTGGCGATTTGCGCCGGAATTGCGGTTGATCAGCATTTTGACTGGAAATTTTCTACGTGGCTGATCGTTCTTTGTTTTGGCTCTCTGGTTTGGCTGGTGTCAATTGTGGGCTGGCGATCCATCAAGGGCTCAATCGGCCACAGTCAAGAGGTTGCTACTTCGAAAGAAAAGGGTACAAATGCCAATGCGATCCAACAGGTCGCCTCGATTTCGATGCTGATTTTGATAGCGACCTTGGCAAGTATGTGGCATCATGCTCGTTGGAACTGGTTTGATGCCGATGAAGTCGGATTGTTGGTTGTCGATCGAAACGACAGCTTGCCCGTTTGTGTTGAGGGTAAACTGGTAACGGAACCTCGCTGGATCACACCCAAAGATTCCGATGACGGGTTCAATTACCGCAAGGGTGAAATTCGTACGCGGGTTGAAATCAAGTTGAGTCGCATTCAAAACCGGGGAGCCTGGCAACATCTTTCAGGTTCGGTCGACTTGATGATTCAAGGTCGCTGGGAGGCGGGGAAGGCAGGGGATCAAGTTCGTGTTTATGGCATTTTGGTCGGCTATTCGCCCCCCAGCAATCCGGGCCAAGTCGATTTCCAGCAACAACATCGGGCCAAACAAAAATTGGCTGCCTTGCACGTGCATCAACCCGATTGTGTCTTCCTGATCACCCACAGCCGACCTTGGATCGGCAACGTGCGTTCCCAAATGCGGACACGACTTGACCAGCTGGCTTGGGATTATTTGACTCCCGACCAAGCGGCATTTGCATCAGCGATCATGTTGGGTAATCGGGAGCAACTGTCCCCTGAGCGACGTGAGCGTTTCTTGCGTACGGGGACGGCTCACCTGCTGGCGATCTCGGGACTTCATGTGGGAATCTTGGCCAGCAGTTTTTTTTTGCTGTTGCGATTGGGTTGGTTAAATCGACGGCAATGTCTCTGGGCGACGGTGTTGTTCGTGTTGGGTTATGCTTGGTTGGTCGAATTTCGCCCGCCAGTGATGAGAGCAACGGTATTGATCGTGGTCTTTAGTCTGGGGCGACTATTTGGCCAGCGGGGATATGGGTTTAATCTGTTAGCGTTGGCGGCGATCATCGTTTTGGTTTTCAATCCGCGTGACTTATTCAATTTGGGAGCACAGCTTTCTTTCCTGGCTGTGGGAACACTGATTTCAGCACAAGTTTGGATCTTTCCGCCTCCCTCATGTGATCCGCTGCAACGATTGATTGCAAACACTCGACCTTGGCCGATTAAAGTGCTGAGGGGTATCGGGCGAGCGGTGCGAACGGCTTATTTGGCCAGTATCTTTATCTGGCTGGCGGCTATGCCACTGGTGGCCTACCACTTCCACGTTGTGGCACCCGTTGGCATGGTGATCAACCCGCTACTGTTGATCCCACTGGCTTTTGCTCTGTATAGCGGATTAGTCGTGATGGCGGTCGGTGAGTGGTTGCCTCCGTTGGCCGGGTTGGCGGGATGGATCTGCCAGACCAGCTTGAATGGGGTCGAACGCTTAATCGAACGTGCCGCCTTATGGCCCTATAGCCATTTTATGACGTGTGGCCCAAGCTGGCTGGCGCTGGTGATTTTCTATGTTGGCTTGTTTTGGTTGGCGACGTTTCCACCAACGCGACTTCGGCTATCACGATTGTTACTGATAATCGGTCTGTGGATGATAGTCGGATGGTGGGGCGTTGATCGTTTGTCTCAACAGATCCAAGCATGGGGACACCCCAAGTTGACTTGCACAATTATCGACGTGGGGCACGGCAATAGCGTATTGCTGGAGATGCCCGACGGCAAACGGATCTTGTATGATGCGGGCTCATTCGGATCGGCCAGCTACGGTTACAATAACATTTCGGCAGTATTTTGGTTCAAACGCATCAATCACCTCGATCAAGTCATCATATCACACCCTGATCTTGACCACTACAATTCACTGGCTGAACTGAGTCAACGATTCACGATCGACGAATTGGTCGTGACTCGACAAACTGCTTCCAGCTCATCACCCGCGTTGCGGAATCTATTAAATCGATTAGCTGCCATGGATGTTCCCACTCGTATCGTGGCCGCTGACGATCGACAAGACATGGTTGGAGCCAATGGTCCTCCGATTCATGAATTGATTACCATCCTGTCTCCTCCTGCGACAGGAACCCATGGGAATGATAACTCTGACAGTCTGGTGTTGGCCATCGAATACCAGGGAGTTCGCATCTTATTGACAGGAGATATTGAAGGTCCCGGGCTCACATCATTAATCGAAAAACCAGTCTTGCCGTTCGATTTGGTGATGGCACCTCATCATGGCAGCTTCAACAGCGATCCCAGCGCTTTTATGGAATGGTCGCAACCAAAAATCGTGGCCATCAGCGGCGCCAGCAAACGCATTCGCGAAAACGCAGCGGAAGTTTTTGGTCGCAACCAGCGAATCGTCGTCCGCACCGACCGGCACGGTGCGATCGAATATTCAATCCACGGCGAAACTGAGTCGCTTAAAATCTGGAACCAAGGTCACTGGAAGGTCGTTGAATTAAGCAGAGATTAATTGATGATCGCCTCATGCCGAATTTTAATTTAAAAAAGGCTTTAAGAGTTGTGGTTCATGAATTCGAAATAGGCAAAACATGATTTCCTATCTCATGGCAATCAGTTTTTGTGCCATGGCTCACTCAGCAGGCGCGGAAGGACTTTTGTTTGCTTTAACGGCTCAAAAATGGAAGAATGTTAAGTTCTCCGTGTCAGGAAAACAATTGGTTGCCGTCAATACTCGATTATCAGTTGCACGTCAAATAAGTTGACAGCTCAAGCAAATCTATTAATTTCTTAAAATTTTGGGAGAAAACGGCACGGAACCACCAATCCAAACTGAATCGAAAGAAGATGTGGATGTTCAATCGTCAGTCGCTGCTGACAAAGATTCAACTGAAGGTGACAAGAAAGAATCGGATAAATGAAGCGACGGTTCCCAGACCAATCACCGAACAACTCCGAACCAACAATAAATCCTTCGGGAATCGCGCGCCTGTCAACCGTGGGTCACCTCAGGCGAACGCAGTTACTTACGCCTACTTACGCTGGAGGGGAACGCTTATTTTATGCATATTTTGTGCACTGAACTAGGAGGAAATGATTTCCAGTTGGGAATGAATTAGTTGGTCGGCCAAATCGTAATCGATTTCGTGAGGTTGCGATTTTCCAGTTATTAATTGCTCTAAGATACTGTCTTGAATCTGACCGATCCGCTGGGCGTCGGCATAGGGCAAGAGGTGAAACATCACCATCGAGTAACGCGGAATGAACCGATCGGGATATCGCCGTTCAAGCTCAAACCCAACATCTTTCTTTAATTGAAATTGAGGCTGGGATACGGAGTCACGCATAATCGTGTAGTTTTCCAGAGCCATATCGGCAATGGCGTTGGCATTGGGAAGGCGAGCTTGATAGTATTGCGGAAGAGCCTGGTCCCAGGCGTGTCCGTGTTGATCCAACAGCCGAATCAGTTCGCTGCAGTCTTCAAAACTGGCATTCATTCCCTGTCCATGGAAAGGGACGACCGCGTGGGCTGCATCGCCAATCAAAACGACTTGATCGGAATAATACCAAGGCTGGCAGCGAACCGTTCCCAAGATCCCCTGGGGGTTGCGAAAGAAGTCGTCGGCCAAGTCGGGGATCAATTCCAGGGCATCGGGAAATTGTTGCTGGAAAAATGCATTTACCGCCTGATGCGAGTTCAATGTAGCGAAACTGGGCTGTCCCGTTTTCGGCAAGAACAACGTCACCGTAAAACTGCCCCCTTGATTGGGCAGGGCGATTAACATGTAGTCCCCGCGAGGCCATATATGCAACGCTTCGGGTTCGATACGATAACCACCGTCGGCGGAGGGGGGAATCTCAAGTTCCTTGTAGTCGTGATCCAACAATTCAGATGATTCAGATGACTCAGAAGATTCTGATGATTCTGATGGGGATTGACCACGAACGAAGGGGATCAAACTTCTGCGAACGATCGAACCGGCTCCATCGGCTCCGATCAATCGTTCGTATGATTCTTGGCGAGAGTAGCCGTCGGTCAAATCGGAAATTTGCAACGACCGCTGCTGCAAATCGATCGCATCGATTTTTTGTTCAAAGAAGACATTGACCGGAGGGGCCAACTCTGCGGCATCCATCAACAACATGTTCAAATCGCGGCGGGAGACAGAATAGATCACTTCTTCGGGCCGTTGGCCGTAAGATAAAAACTGGGTCGATCCATCGAGGTGATGCAATATACGTCCGCGCATGGGGATCAATAGTTTCTTGACTTGATCCATCAAACCGGCTTGTTGGAGGGCATGGATTCCCCGAGACGACAGGGCTAAATTGATTGAACGACCTGCTTGGACTGTGCTGCGACGCATGTCGGGGCGTCGTTCAAGAATGCGAACTTGGTACCCTCGCTGGCCCAGCATTACCGATAACAACGCACCGGCCAATCCGGCACCAGCAATCGTGATTGAATTTGGTCTCTCCATCGTTTAATCCACTTCTTATTCCGACGCCAAGCATCAACGCGTACATGTTTTAGAATTATAAGAGCCATAACTAACGCCAAAACGGCTATTTGTTATGATCAGTGCGTGAGTTGGTTTTTAACAGTTGTTCGAGTTGTTTGACAAATAACCAGATATCTTGAAAACGATTGTACAAAGGGGTTGGGGCCACGCGAATCACATTTGGCTCTCGCCAGTCAACCCGAAACCCCAATTCATTTAAACGCTGGAAAACCGTTTTAGCCGCCACATTGTTTTGAGAACCGATTTCCAGCGATAATTGACAACCCGAGATTTCAGCTGGGGCGATAACCGTCACGCAATCGCGCAGTCGTTGATCCAGTAGCTCTCGAAAGAAGTATTGCATCCGGCGGGTCTTAATCTGCAATTTTTCCATGCCTCCGGCTTGTTGAAAGAGATCCAGCGATGCTCTGACTGGGGCCAAAGAGAAAATTGGCGGATTGCTCAATTGCCAGCCTTCGGCGGTGGGAATCGGCGAAAACTGATCACCCATTAAAAAGCGAGTCGATTTGTCATGTCCCCACCACCCGGCCAATCGAGGCAGGTCGATGTTACTGGCATGCCGTCGATGAATGAAACAGCCGGCAATCGCGCCCGGCCCCGAGTTCAAATATTTGTAGGTACACCATACCGCAAAGTCAACATTCCACTGGTGGAGTTCCAATTCAACATTTCCCACCGCGTGAGCTAAGTCAAACCCAACAGGAATTTCAAAACGATGAGCCGTCTCGGTGATCGTTTTGATATCCAGCACTTGTCCGGTGTAGTATTGGACACCGGGCAACAATACCAGGGCCAATTCATCAGCGTGGTCGACAATGGTTTGGCAGATATATTCGGTCGAAAATAGCTGGCCTTGATCTGGCTTCATCCGCAGCACTGCTTGGTAACGATCCCATCCGTGCCACATCGCTTGCGAGTCGATTGCATATTGATCGGAGGGGAAGGCGTGATCTTCAATTAGAATCTGACGGCGATGCTGTTGCGGTCGATAGAACGTGGCCATCATCAAATGCAGGTTGACCGTAAGCGTGTTCATCATGATCACTTCATCGGGGTTGGCCCCGATCAGACCCGCCATTGGTGCGGCCAATGGTTCGTGGAATGACACCCAGGGAAATTCCCCTTGAAAATGTCCCTCGCTGGCGATGGCAGCCCATTTGTCCAGCTCCATTTGAATTGCGACCGGAGTCTGCTGGGGCATCAGTCCCAACGAATTTCCTAAAAAGTAGGTGACGGGTTTCCCATTTAATTCGGGAAGAAAAAAGCCGGCACGAAATCCCGCGAGTTCATCGGCAGCATCCAAAGTATTGGCTTGCTCAAGGCGATCTTGCCAGAAATCAGAGTCGGTCATGGGGTTGAGACAGGCGTTATGGGCCAAATGATGGGACGGGAGGGCGAGGCGTCGCTGGCCAGTGGAGCCACTTGCAAATTCAACAAATAAATACCATCGTCGATTTCGTCAGGTACAAAAATCATCTCCGTTACCGTCCGACCCGAACCGAGCGTAGAACCCTGTCCGTGGGCGAAATGACGAGTGGCCGGATCGATGTTCCAAAAAGCGTGGTGGTTGGTCATTTTTCCCTCGTCGTACATCCGGTCAATCGAAGGCAGATCGACCAGTAAATGAAAATAACCGTGAGCGACTATCGAGTCGATGGCTGCTTGCGTAAAAAAAGCGGGTGGATGATCGACATAATTCCGGTGTCGCTTGCCTAACTCGTTCGGCTGGGTACGAATGATCAAAGCCGTCGGTTTAGCCATCGCCAAATGGTCCAATTGATCGTTTAACATC
>JBGTHU010000433.1:0-13975 GCA_041745975.1 Mariniblastus sp. | reverse complement strand
GGGGCCAATAAACCTCCACCTCCTCTGTCCACCGTGGCTCGCTACTCGGCCGCCGGTCGCTTGGTCGATGAACCCCAATTCCCCATGTCGGCTTTGTTCATTACCGGTGCCGTCTGTTTGGCGATCGGAATTTTGGCTGGTTTTATCGGCGGATATTTGATGGCCTCCTGAATCGAATGACGAACCGACGTTCCGAACCCTTCAGTCGGAACCTTCAGTCGGAACCTTCAGTCGGGACCTTCAGTCGAGCCGATGAGCCTCCGGCCGTCGCACGGAGATCGTACGGCGATCCGGCAGGTCTTCTCTCACATAGGTCAGCGCATCAACGCGTGCTGCCGAACCTATCTTCACCCCTTGGTAAACAAATGCATTGGAACCTACCATCGCGGACTCTCCCACTGACACTTGGCCACTCACGCGGGCTCCAGGCAACACCACCGCATACTCTCCGACTTGCGAATCATGTCCGATACTGGCATTAAAATGCACCATCACATGCCCGGAGAGTTGGGCTCGGCTGGATACCACCGCATTAGCTGCCACAAAGCATCCGGGAGCGATTCTGGCCAAGGGGTCAATGCTGGCGCTGGGATCAATTACCGAAACGGCGATCAGGCCAGCGGCTTCTGCAGCGGTCACGGCAGCTCGCCGCAAATCCGGTTCTGCGATACCTACGATAAACTTGGCCAACTTATGTTCCTGCAGAATCGGTTGCAATGATTTGCTGGGGGCGTCGATATCAAACCAAATCTTTTCAATACGATCCCAAGGTTCCACCGAGTTCCGCTGGGCCGCGGCTCGAATCTCATCGGCCGTACTTTCACCAATGATTACCAACACTCGCTCGTTTATCGAAGTCATAATGTTCCTGCGTCCACAAAAATTTTTTGGCCAGTGATCGACCGGCTGTTTTCGGAGAGTAAAAATAATACCGTTTCAGCAACCGATGATACATCTGTCGGTTGTTGCAATGCAGTGCGATGATAAATTCGCTGCCGCTGTTCCACCGATAAACTGGCCGACATCTCGGTTTCCATAAATCCCGGCACCACACAATTCGATCGGATCTGACGAGCCCCCCACTCGCGAGCCACCCCTCGGGAGAATGCTTCCAATCCTCCCTTGCTGGCACCGTACATCGCCAAGCCTTTGAAACCTGTGTGTGCAGCGACCGAGGAAATATGAACCAGCGATCCGCTCGATCGATGCAGTAACATTCGCCGAATCACTAACTTCGTCAACAGCATGGGAGTCACCAGATTGACTTGCTGCATCGCTTGCCATTTGGCCAAATCAAGGTTCGAAACGATATCATCGTAGGCCAAGGCCGCATTATTGATCAAGCCATCGACAGGTTGATCTTCCGCGAACCAAGCTTCGCGAAAACGATCTTCCAGCGTATCCACATTGGCCAAATCGACGGTGTGCAGGTTCAATTGCTGAGGATAGGCGTTCTGCAGTTCCTGCAATTCGGGAGTGATGGTTCGTTGCAGGCTGACCACGGCAAAGGATTGCCGCAACAACCGCCCAACCAATTCCAGCCCCAAGCCTCGCGATCCGCCCGTTAGCAATATTTTTTTCATAAGTAAGTGGTTCTCATGTTAACTCTATCTTCGATCCAGTTTGGTGGTGCGGTTCATTGGCATTTGATTGACCAAACGAATGAATCGAGGTAGCTCGTGACGTTCTAGTTGCGATTGCAGCCACTGGCGAAACGTCGGTTCATCCCAATTCTGGCTTCCTTGTGGATCGATCATCAAATCACATCCCACCAAATTTTCCGTCACCGAATTCGGCACTCCATAAAATTTCGCATCAACAACCAATGGATGCTGCCGGGCAACTTGTTCTAAAGGTAGCGGGTCGACTCGATTTCCCGCTACATTGAATCCCTCGCTGGTTCGTGATAAAAACCGAATCGTTAAGGGTTCTTCAATGACAATTTCCACACGATCACCCGTCGGCCAAAATTCCGTCGCCGGATCGGGAGTGGATGCGAATTCGCTTGTGGAGGCCGCTGGCGATACTTTCAGGTGTTCGGTTTGGTTTTTTTCCAGCTGTTTGGTCTCTTTCTCCTTGGATTCCGATTCTTTTGTTTCTTCGACCTGCGGTTGACGAAGAGAGCGGTGCAACCAAAGTTGGCCGTCCATAATTTTTAACAAATTTTTCATGGTGTCCGGCACTTTAAATTGTTCGTTGTCGCTGGAAAACAGGTTCCCCGTCTCCGTCGCCGCATAGATATTCCGTCGCTCTGCGTTGGGAAACATCCGCACGATATGGGCATCCAATTGCGAATCGTAACGCTCTCCCCCATTTGTCAATCGCATCAGGCTCGAATGGACATGGTTACTGCTGAGCAACAACCTCAAAAAGGTGGGCGTACAACTCAAATGCGAAACTTGCTGGTCGGCCAGGTTTTGATGGATCAAATCGATCGACTGCCCGTACAGCCTAATCAGGCGGTTGCCATTGAGCAATGCCTGGAATAACACTTGCAAACCAGCCAAGTGATTGAGCGGATAGGCCAAGCCCCATACATCTTGCCGGTGCTTCGAGTCCATCCGCACGCCGCGGGTCAGCGAGGCGAGCGAGTGCCAAAACTGTTGCTGCATCCCCGTCGACCCAGACGTCGTCAATAAGACTCGTGTCGGCGAATTGAGAATCATCGATTGCCATTGAGATAACGCCATTTCGCCACAACTTAACTGTTCCAACGGTTCAATGCAATCTGAAGTCTGAACACGCCATTGCAATTCCGCTTTCATGTTGCCTTGCGAATCACTGGGCAAGATCAGCTTGGGTTGTCCGGAAACGATGGCCGCCAACCATTCGACGAGTCCGGAATAAACCGAAACGTCGCCAGGAGGCAATCGATTTTTAATCGTGTTGGCCAAATCGAAAAATAACTGACCGTAAGAAACCACTTGATCAAAATCAGTATCAACCCAAAAAATTCGTTCTGGCTGAAAACGAAAGGGAGGGACGTTTGCTGGCAAAGAATCAACCATCGGATTCGGTGACCAATTCATCGACATGAAACAACGCCGAAAATTTAACGCCGACGTCGGCAAATATCTTGGTTGATTCCTGGCCGCGATCGACAATCGCAATCAGGCGATCGACGTTCAATCCAAATTGTCGAGCGTGTTCGATGGCTTTCAGTGAGCTACCTCCGGTGGTAATCACATCCTCGACCAGCAATGCCCGTTGGCCAGGCGCTACCGGCCCTTCGACTTGTCGGCCGGTGCCGTGAAGTTTGGCTTCCTTGCGAACGATAAAGCCTTGCATGTTGATCCCTTGTTGCCAACCACAAGTGATCACGGCGGCCGTGATCGGATCGGCACCGATAGCCATTCCACCGACGCAATCAGGCAAATCGTCTTTCAGCGATTGTAGAATCCCCGCGGCAATCATATTGGCGCCTGCTCCATCCAATGTTACCTTGCGACAATCCAAGTAATAGCTTGCCTGTTGACCCGAGGCCAACGTAAATTGTCCGAACTGCAGCGCATTGGCCTTGATGAACCCGGCCAGTTTTCGTTTGTCATACATGGGATCGAGATTATGTTTTACGTTTTGGAGTGAAGTGAGTTGAAAAAGAATCGAAATTGAACTCGCCGAGGCGGTCGAGTTCGGTTTATTCCGTAACAACAATCAAGAATAAACAATCAAGCATAAGCAATTAAGAATAAACAACTAAAAATATTAACTCAACGAGTGTCAAATTTGAATACGGCTATCATAATCACTTTCGATCAGCTTGGGGCCCACTTTTTGGGGCCCTACGGCAATTCCTTGGTGGAAACGCCTCACTTCAATCGACTGGCCTCTCAATCGCTGCTATTCGATTTTGCCTTTTCCAATGAACTCGACCTGAACCGTTGGTTTGATCGGATTTGGAGCGATCAAGGGCCTACCGCAGGTTCCAGAGAGCAAGCAGCATGGACCGATGCGGTGAACCAGTTGGGTTATGAGAGTGTCTTGATTACCGACGATCCGCAGGTGGCGGCTCATCGGTTCGCCAAATTCGATCGTGTAATTTCGATCGATCAACCCGAAGTCCAAACCGCCGCATCGGACCTCTCTGAAACTCAATTGGCCAACTTCTTTGCCCAAGCCATCGCTTGCCTGGATCGTGATTTCAGTGACGGACAAGTCTACTGGATCCATTGTCGCGGTTTGGCGGGGGCTTGGGATGCGCCCCAGGCCTGGAGAGAATATTTTGCCGATGAAGACGATCCAGATCCACCCCGTTTCGTAAATCCTCCCGCAATCGAATGGGCGGAAGAGGAAATCAATCTCGACCAAATCCTAGGTTGGCAGCAAGCTGCAGCGGCTCAGGTCCAATTGATAGACCAATGCTTGGGGATCTTTCTTGATCAGCTACAGCAACTGGTCATCGATCAAACCCAGCATCGGTTGTTGTTGGGAGTCGCCGGCTGTCGAGGATTCGCCTTAGGCGAACATCAACGAGTGGGATCTGATCAGCGATTCTACAACGAGAACATTCACGTCCCCTTGATGTTCAGCACCCTGTCTGCTTCATCGGATGAATGGGTTATCGTCCCCGGACGAAGCATGGCGATGGTAACGACCGAGTTAATAAGCCCCATCTTGCTGAGGTGGTTGGACTCTGATCGAGACCCTTCAAGCGAGACGCAAACGGAGACTTCGCTTTGCCAGAAAAGTGGTCAGCCCCTCTCCGAGACGAATGCAAAGAGTCTGACCCCTGTTCTGTCAAAGCTTAATAATGAATACGAAGTTGATTTTTGGTTGAAGCTTGATTGCCCGATTCCAGATTTCCAACACGATTTCATTTTGTTGGCCAATGCTGACGCCGGTTTTCACATGCTGCAAACCCATGCTTGGAAAATAATTTGTGGTCCCCAGGAGCATATAGAGCTTTATGCTAAACCGGAGGATCGCTGGGAAGTCAATGAAATCAGTGGCCGATGTCCGACAGTTGTTGAAGAGCTAAAGGCGTTGATCCAGCAGGTCTTGTCGCAAATGCAAGACGACAAAACGCACAGGAAGCTCAGTTCATTTTCTAACGAATTGCGAATCAAGTTGCCACTTGATCTCTGTCAGAGAATTGACTGAAGACTCCTGCTACTCAAAACGATAATCGAACTCCTCGACCAGTCCGCCGGCCATCAAGTTTGTAGACCGACGCCCGTAGTAGTGCCGCTGATGAATCGAAGGGGTACAGATTCCGGGTCGAGCGAATCCGAGCGGCCAATCGCAGGAAAACGGATGGTCATGCCACATCTTATGGGGCAGCATCGCTGTCGATTTGGCAAAATGCAAGGCCGATCGCAGCATCTGCCGAGGATGTGAATAAGTCCGTCCGTATCGCTCCAATTCGACATCTTCAAAATAAAGAGGCCGATAGCGGATCTCCGGAGCCTCCCAAAAAAAGGCTCGGGGATTGGGATGAAAGGTCATCCAATCGCCGGTTCCATAGTCGATCTCTCCAGAACGATCATTGGGCGCATCCTCCGACATCTCTCGAATCACGACATGAGTATCATGGATCGACTTGCGACGCCAGATTTTTTCAAATGAGTCTTCTTGAAAACTCAGCTCGCCATCGCCGTTGTCTTGTCGAGCCAACGCATCGCGAACGATTACGGGAACGCCGGCGGAGACAGCGCGTATCGGTGGCTGAGCCAATCGATTTGAAATCGCGGTCCCGGGAGATGGCCCATCTTCTGATCGGAAATTAAACTCTATTTGAGAAGGGGGCTGATCCCCTGCTAGTCTGCCAGTTGAAACACTCGTCGCCTGGCCATACGTTGGGGAACCGGGTAGGCCGATTGCCTCCAGGCCAACCCCGATCATGGGAGCTATTGTCACAAGCAAAAAAATGCTGCATCGCATAATTCGATCCGTTCGAAAAAAATGAATTGACTGCTTAATCCATCGACCAATTACGATTGGAACAACCGGAGAATCAAGGTTTCCAAACAGTCTTTACCTAATTGATACATTTTGTTTTGATAGCTGGCATCCTGAACCACAGAAAATCAACCCTGTATGCGGCTCGATTTGCTGTTTTGTAACCGTTCATGGGCAGAAAGGGAGGTTGAGGCGACTCCTTCGAAATTTTGCCGATTCTGTCAGACGACAATTTCACTGAACGATTACGCTGTTTTTTACTGGATATTTCCTGGCTTTCAATGATAATTAATGAATAAAAACCAATAATCACCAGCCATCAGCCATCCCATTGAACAGGCGAGAAGAGAAATAACAGCCATTGTTATGTTCGAAAGCATGCGGCAGATCAACAACTGTCAATGGATCGGGGTGCGTGTGCATTGCCGCTGACAATGATAGCGGCGCGGCGTGAGCCGCCCCGTTTGTTTTTGTCCACCGCTCGTCGAATGCGATGATCGAATTGAAGCCGAAAAAAATCAAGATATCTTAACCGGGGAGTCAGTCATGCGTTGTCAGGATCATGTATTAAGCCGCAGGAACTTACTGACGGTTGGAGCCATCGGTGGCATCGGCCTGACGCTGACCGATTTCTTTCGCCTGCGATCCGCCCAAGCTGACCAAAAACAATCTCCAGGTCAGGAGGGCTCCGCCAAATCGGTGATCTTTATCTTCCTTCCCGGTGGCTTGGCTCAGCAAGAATCTTTCGATCCCAAGCCCTATGCGCCACTGGAGTATCGCGGTTCGATGAAGGCGATCCCGACCAGTCTCTCCGGGGTGCAATTTGGCGAGCTCTTTCCCCAAACCGCGACAGTGGCAGATCGCTTGACCATTGTCCGTTCGATGACCCATGGAGAGGCCGCCCACGAACGGGGTACCCACAATATGTTTACCGGCTATCGCCCCAACCCCGCACTGGCTTATCCCAGCATGGGCAGTATTGTCTCTCACGAATTCGGCCCGCGAAATAACTTACCTCCCTATGTGATGATTCCCAATGTGCCCAATGAATTCGCTGGCTCCGGTTATTTAAGTTCCGCTTACGCCGGATTCGCGCTGGGATCCGATCCGGCTCAAAACGGTTTCAAGGTTCGCGACCTTGAGTTACCCGGCGGCGTCGATGCCGCTCGTTTTGGCCGCCGTAGAAAAATGTTGGATGTGGTTAATCAGCATTTTCGCCAGCTCGAATCGTCCGATCAATTGGACGCGGTCGATTCATTTTATCAGCGGGCCTACAGTTTGATCAGTTCACAACAGGCGCGTGAAGCATTTGATATCGAAAAAGAGGATGCGGGGCTCCGCGATCAGTACGGACGCAACCAAGCCGGAGCAAGAATGTTGTTGGCTCGTCGATTGGTGGAGGCGGGGGCGCGGTTTGTAACACTGACCTACGGTGGCTGGGATCATCACGACAATATCGATAGTGGAATGCGCGGGCAAGTTCCCCCCTTCGACCAGGGGTTTGCCATGCTGATTAAAGATCTAGAGCAGCGGGGACTGCTGGAGTCAACTTTAGTCTGCGTGGCGACGGAGTTCGGACGCACCCCCAAGATTAATGCGACCGCCGGGCGAGACCATTGGCCACGCGTATTTAGTCTGCTGATGGCCGGTGGCGGTATCAAATCCGGTCAAGTTTTTGGTAGCTCCAACGCCACCGCCAGCGAGCCCGAAGACGACCCGCTGACCGTTCCCGATTGGGCAATGACCGTCTACAAGTGCTTGGGGATTGTCGGTGACAAAGAGTTAATGGCCCCGGGCGGTCGACCGATCGAAATCGTCGACGGAGGGCAAGTCCAATCCGGATTGCTGGCCTAAATTCCCCCAAGTCGCACGTCCCTCCGAGACGTGTTCTTCAAAAAGAATACACATTCAGGAACGCTACAACGATAATTAAAATCTTCATCTACCGCTCGCCGCCAGTAAACCACTTCCGCCGTTTTTTGGGGACTGAGCATGACATCCTTTCATTAACTGTTTGTTGGTCACGGATTCGTTCCGCTGGACCAGCGTATGAGTTACCGTTCGCGGGTTGATAGGGAGGTTGAGGCTCCTGCCGAAAGTCTTGACGACTTCCGCTACGGCAAACCCTAACTCTTAGCTGCCACAGGCCACTTACAGTGAAAATGAGTCAAACTCAACGAAAATTGAAATGAAAAAATCAACGACCGATCACAATCTTAGAAATCATCGTCGTCGCCCGAACCCCGCGTACGGGTCTCTCTTTGTGCGGCTCGTTCGACTGAACTGTCTGGCAATGTTGCTGTTCGGCATCTTTCCCAACATGGCAAAATTTTCCTTCACAGACGCGGCTGAAACGGTTTCAGCGACAATGGCCTCCCCCCAGTTGACGTTGATACTTCCCCGTGGCGTACAGCGGGGTGGGGAACACACGCTGCAATTTCGTGGGGCTCGATTGGCGACCGCCGAAGAAGTTTTCCTGTACGATGCCGATGCGGATATTGAAATCATCAGTGTCACGCCTGTCGACGCCAATCGAGTCGATGTGGTACTCCGCGTGGGGTCAACCTGCCGCTTGGGAGAACATGTGGCCCAACTGCGAACGCGGGATGGGATCTCCGATTTTCGCTCCTTCTACGTCGGTGCATTGCCTGAAATCGAGGAAGTCGAACCCACCAGCGCCTTCGATCAAGCTCAAGAAATCGAGTTGGGCGTGACGATCAACGGCGTGGTTCAAAATGAAGACATCGACTACTTTCGGTTTCAAGGAAAACAAGGCCAGCGAGTATCGATCGAAGCCGAAGCCATTCGACTTGGTTTTATGTTTGATCCGGCAATTTCCCTGCTGGATGAAAATCGATTCGAGTTGGCCGTTTCCGATGACACGCCACTGACCCAGCAAGATAGCTGGATCTCCGCGATCCTGCCCCGTGATGGTGATTACTGGGTTGCCGTCCGAGAAGCCGCATTTCAAGGGAACGGCAATTGTCGTTACCGACTGCACGTCGGTACGTTCGGGCGGCCGGCAGTTGTTTTTCCGGCAGGTGGTAAACCAGGCGAAACGGTGCAGCTGAAATTTGCGGAACGTTTGGTCGGCACGGAGGATGAAGTGACTTGGATCGAACGAGAAATCGAATTGCCCCAGCAAACCGGATTCCGCGGCGGTTTACTTTTTGAGGATGAAATGGGAATCGCTCCCTCGCCCGTTCCGTTTCAATTAAATAATCTGGATAACTTTTTCGAGCCGGAAAACAATCAAACCTTCCCCGATTCGCCGCTGGTTGACTTGAGTGCCTACCAACCTGAATATCCTGGTCAAGAAGTCGGAATCGCGATCAACGGCATAATCAGTGAGGAGCGCCAAAATGACTACTTTCGCTTCACGGCCAAACAAAATCAAGTCTTCCATGTTCGGTGTTTGGCTCGCACCGTTGGCTCAGGGCTCGATCCCGTCTTAAATATTTTTGATGCGGAAAAAAAATCGATCGTCGGCAATGACGATAGCGGCGGGCCGGATAGTTACATTAGGTTTCAAGTCCCGGCTGATGGTGATTATTTTTTTCGCGTGCGAGACCACTTGGGCCGCGGCCGATCCGATTTTATTTACCGCTTGGAAGTTGTCGCTGCCACGCCCCAATTGCAGTTTGGAATCGCTCGCAATGATCGGTACTCTCAAGATCGTCAGACGCTGGTCGTTCCCCAAGGAAGTCGATTTGCCGTGTTGATCGATGCCATTCGAGCCGAGTTTGGCGGGGAACTGATGTTGGTCGAAGACGACCTACCGGCGGGCTTAAAAATTCAAGCGGTTCCGATGGCAGCCAATTTGAATCGGATGCCGGTCGTTATCGAGGCCGCTGCCGATGCCCCCATTGGTGGGCAATTGATCGACTTGAAGATGAAACATGTCGACGCCAACGCCAATATTTCTGGCTCATTTCGCAACTTAGCTGATTTCGCACTCGGCCCGCCCAACAACCGATTGTACTACGGTTGCGAAGTCGACAAGTTGGCGGTAGCGGTGGTGGAGCCGTTGCCCTTCCGCTTGGAAATGGTGCAACCGCAAGCTCCATTGGTTCAACTGGGTTCAATGAACGTCAAAGTGATCGCGCATCGCGATGAAGGTTTTGATAAACCAATCACGGTTTATTTTCCGTTCCTTTCACCAGGTGTCGGTACCACGGTCAAACAAACCATCCCGGCTGATAAATCCGAAATCTTTTATCCCATCAATGCCAATGATAAGGCCCAATTGGGGACGTGGCCCATGTATGTTATCGGTTCCGCCGATATCGGTGGCGCCGCCTGGGCGTCGACTCAACTGGCCAGCCTCGCCGTAGAAGAACCGTTCCTGAAAATTGAATTCGAGCGGGTCAACGTAGAACAGGGACAAGCTACTCGGTTTTATGGGAAGATCGAACATCTGCGAGATTTTGCGGGTGATGCCACGGCTGAAATCGTCGGTGTACCACCCAAGATTGAACTTCAAAAAAGTCAGACGTTTACCCAGGAAACTGGCGAATTGATTTTTGAGGTCCAAACGACAGCTGAAAGTCCGGTCGGTAAACATGCTCCGTTTTGCCAAGTTACGCTGATACAAAACGGAGAGCCCGTGACCTTCCGAGCCGGAAACATCCCCTTCCAAGTCGTTAAACCACTTCCTAAGACCGATGAAATTTCCGATCCTGAATAGTCGCCTGAGTGGTCGCCCGACTCTCCGAGTCGGGTTATTGCACCAACTCAAGTTATCACACAAAGACACGTTTACAAACAAGAAAATTTTATCAGGCTTTTGCATTTTTTCAGGCCTTCGCCTTACAAAGTTCCATCGAAAATATGATTACCAATTTAAATCCTCATTTGCTTAATCGTCACGTGTTGCCAACATGGCTGGCATTTATCCTAGCCATCATCACTGCCGCGTCAAACATCTCGCTCGCATCTGCTGAAATCATTGATCGGCCCGATGGCGAAGGAGCCGATCCAAGATCCGTGGAAAAACTGTTGGTCTATCCCCCTTCGATGAATCTACAAACAAGTCGCGACCATCAAACCATCGTCGCCCAGGCCGTCTATTCCGACGGGATCACCGAAGATGTGACGAACCAGATCTCTTTGGACATCGAGAATCCGCAGTTGTTGAAAAATGAAGCCAACCGTTTTTTTCCATTGGCCGACGGACAAACGACCGTCACCGTACAGTTCGATCAGCATACGGTTGAAATACCGGTTCTGGTTAGCCGATCTGAAGAAGCCGATCCGATCAGTTTCATCAACGACGTCATGCCCGTTTTGTCAAAAACGGGTTGCAATGCGGGCAGTTGCCATGGATCGGCGCGAGGGAAAGACGGATTTCAACTCTCCTTGTACGGTTTCGACCCCCGCGGTGACTACCAGCGTTTAACTCGTGAAATGTTAGGGCGCCGGATCAACTTGGCCACGCCCGATAACTGCCTGTTGGTGAACAAAGCGGTCGGCGATGTCCCTCACAGCGGTGGAACCTTGTTCGATCGGGATACCGAATATTATCGTACCTTGCTCGAATGGCTCGATAGCGGAGCCCCGCTCGATACGGCCCAACCACCCGCAGTCACTCGGGTTGAGCTATACCCCACCGCCGCCGTGCTCAACGGCAAAGACACGTCTCAGCAATTGACCGTATTGGCTCATTACGCCGATGTCACCACGCGGGATGTAACTTCATTGTCTTATTTCTCCACCAATAATGATAACTCGGCCGAGGTATCTCAAGTCGGTTTGGTGACTGCCGCCAATCGGGGGGAAGCCTTTGTGATGGCTCGCTTTGATACCCATACCGTCGGCTCTGACTTTATTGTTTTACCCAAAGACTTGCAGTTCACTTGGCAAGAGACGCCGGAACATAACTACATCGATCAGCTGATTCATGAAAAATTGAAAAAACTTCGAATTCAACCCTCCGAAGTTTGTAGTGATGCTGAGTTCATTCGTCGAGTCAGTATCGACCTGTGTGGCGTGGTACCGACCCCCGAAGAATTAAAGACGTTTACCGAAGATAGCGACCCAGAGAAACGGCGCAAGTTAATCGATCAATTATTGGATCGTAAGGAATTCGTGGAAATGTGGGTGATGAAGTGGTCCGAATTGCTGCAAGTCCGTTCTACCATTGATGTGAGTTACAAGTCAACGCTGTTGTACTACGATTGGCTGCGAGCTCGAATTGCCGAAGAGCAACCGATCAATCAAATGGTGCAAGATCTGTTGAGTGCACAAGGGGGCACCTTCAGTCAGCCGGAAACGAATTACTACCAGACCGAACGAGACAACTTGAAACTATCCGAAAACGTGGCCCAAGTTTTCCTGGGCATGCGGCTGCAATGTGCCCAGTGCCACAATCATCCCTTCGATCGCTGGACGATGGATGATTACTATGGATTCGCAGCCTTCTTTTCCCAGGTCGGTCGCAAAGGTGGTTCCGATCCGCGTGAAGTGATTGTTTATGATCGCCGCTCTGGAGAGACTCAACATCCCGTGACCAAACAACCGGTTAAGCCTAAATTCTTAGGCGAGATCGAACCCGATGTGCGCGGTAAGGATCGCCGCCAAGTATTGGCCGAATGGATCGCCTCTCCCGACAACCCGTACTTCGCCGACAATTTGGCGAACATCGTCTGGGCTCACTTCTTGGGTCGCGGCATTGTCGATGAAGTTGACGATGTGCGGATCAGCAATCCGCCGGTCAACTTGGCTCTGTTAAATCGGCTGGGGCAAGAATTCAAAGCCAGCAATTATGACTTCAAATCGTTAGTTCGCGACATTTGCAATTCGCGAACGTATCAATTGAGCACACAAACGAACTCGACCAATCAAACGGATTCAACCAACTTCTCCCACGCCAATCTGCGTCGCATGCGGGCGGAAGTCCTGTTGGATGTGCTCAGCCAAATCACCGAAACGGAAAACAAGTTCGCCGGACTTCCTCTCGGCGCTCGCGCTGCTCAAATTGCCGATGGGAATACTTCGAATTACTTTTTGACCACCTTTGGACGAGCCAAACGGGAGTCGGTATGTTCCTGCGAAGTGTCGATGGAGCCGAATCTGTCACAGGCTCTGCATTTTCTTAACGGGGACTCGATCCACCAAAAAATTATTCAGGGAAAACTCATTCCGCGGCGACTGGAAGCGGGACACTCGGTGGAGCAGATTTTAGAAGAATTGTTCCTGCGTTGTCTGTCGCGAATTCCCACTCAACCTGAACTGGAGGCTTTAGTGGCTCAAATCTCCGCCGAAGAAAATACGCAGCACGCACTGGAAGACGCGTTTTGGTCAATCTTGAATTCATCCGAGTTTTTATTCAATCATTAATGATTCCATCTACCATGTTTAATCGAATATCTAAAAACGGGTTTGCGCTGATCGTCTTGGGGGCCTTGAGCCTGGGCAGAATCTGTCTCGCTCAAGAGCAATCAGATCAACCCAAGCTAACATTTGATGACCACGTCAAGCCAATTCTTACTCAGCGTTGCTCCACCTGTCACGGCAGCAGTCGTAAAGAATCCGACTTGGATGTCACCAACTACACGGCATTGATGATGGGCGGTGGTAGCGGCGAAGTCATCGAGCCGGGTTCTGCCAGCGAAAGCTATTTGTATCGGTTGGTAACTCATGAGGAATCGCCGGAAATGCCACCCGGCGGCAAGATTCCCGAGGGGGAAGTTGAAACAATCGCCGCTTGGATTGAAATGGGAGCACTGGAGAATGCCAGCAGCAAACCGAAAAAGATGAAACCCAAGGTCGATCTGTCGCTGGATGCAGATGCGTCGGTGCGACCGGAAACGATTGCCTATCCCGGACGAATTCCCTTGGAGCCGGTCATTCAAACCGCTCGACCAGCGGTGACGGCATTGGCGGCCAGTCCTTGGGCTCCGCTGTTCGCCGTCGCCGCACCGCGTCAGGTGCTGTTGTACTCCGCCAATTCGTTAGAACTGATCGGCGTCTTACCGGTCGATGAAGGAGTTGTCCACCAACTACGGTTTTCCAGAAACGGGAGTTTGTTGCTGGGAGGGGGTGGAAAAGACGCCAGCCTGGGTACCGTGATCCTCTG
>JBGTHU010000432.1:0-3188 GCA_041745975.1 Mariniblastus sp. | reverse complement strand
GTAGATAGGGCGGTCGGTGATACCGTAAACCTTGGCTTGTCGATAGGACTGAGCAGCATAGCGTCCCGTCCAAACGCTGTTGAATCCCAAGAATGCCAACCGCCCCTCTTTCGTTCTTACGATACTCGTCCATTGAAACTCGGGGACGAGTAATTGCGCCGGTGGAGTGAGAAAGCCATCTTGATCCGCGACCTCGGCAAAGTTTTTAAACTCGACAAATGATCGATTTTGGTTCTGCCTCCATTGATTCCGCCAGCCAAAAAATTCGACATTCGCGTTGGGGACAGGTTGACCGGTAATCGCATCGGCGACCATGTACAACCAACCCCCATCGATTTGTTTCCGAGCGATCACGGTATCGGCCACCCAGATCACGATGTGGCAAGTGTTGCCATCGGCCATTTCAGCGGTCAATAAATAGGCGCCCGCTTTCTGCAGCGGCGTGGTGACCGTGATCCGTCGGTCAAAGTGGTTCGGTCGCGGTTCCAGTTCCAGCGACCACTTGGCGACTTCAGCTCCCAGATATTTGTTCATATTCTCGTTGAAAATCGTGTATCCAATTCCATCGAGTTGCACCCGATCCCAATCGACATTTTGGGGATTGCTGCTGAGATAGCGTTTGGTATCATTGAGCAACCGATCGATGTCAATCGCTTGCGCTTTCAAGTTCACTTGTTTGCCATTGCGAAAGCGAAACTCCAGCGAAGCGCCCTGGCCTGCAGGCCGGGTATCGGAACCTTCGAACATACCCCAGGGTTTAATGATCTGGTCGAGTCGTTGTTTCAGCCCGCGTCGATCGTCGCGATCGATTTCAATCGCCCGTTGTAAATACTCTGCCGCCAAAGGGTATTGCTGGCGGTTTTCAAAAATTGAGGCCAGTGCGATTAAGGCTTCGATGGCGGTCTGTTTTGATTCCCGCTCAGCCAGTTGTTGAAACCAGCGGATATGATTCTGTTCATCTGGTAGGTCAAATCGCTTGATGCCCGTGGCCAGTCGCGCGATCGTTTCGGTCTGCTTCAATGTTGTTACCGCAAACGGCCCATCAGCATGCGGTTTGCCCGTTCCTTCCTCGGTTTTGGCAATCAGCATCCGACCGTATTCGGCCATCGTTTGCACACCAAAATGATCCATCAGAAAACGAGCGAAAGTCAGATCGACTTGGTCGCGATAGCGTTGCGGAGCGATTGTGGCGGCTTTTTCACGCGCCCATCGAAGACGCTGGCCATCGTTAACCGACTCCTCCCAGGAAACGCCGACCTCATAAAAAACTGGATTCCCCTCTTCATCGACGGGAGCACCTCGCGACGGCGGCCCGCCCCAGCCCCGTCCCATGCCACCCCTGCCACCACGACCTTGAAAGCCCCATCCCTCGGACGCCTCGATATCGGGCAACTGGCTTAGATCGGTCAATGCTTGCAAACGCCAACTCTCTCCATAGTTGCGGTTCAGTTCGACTCCTTGACCTATCAGAAAATAAAAATCAGCCAACTCGTCAGCCGTCGCCTCATCTTTCCCTGCTAAGGGAATGGTGTCAATCAGAACCTGCAGGGCTCGGCTGCGATCATGCTCGGTTGCATCCGCCCATTCCCCTCCTCCGCGAGCGTTTCCTCGGACAAATTCACCGGCAACCAAGAAGCCAAAGTGTTCATTTTCTAACATTGATTTGGCAACCTGTCGCCGCAACCGCCACTTGTCGGGGTGCCGCTCCAATAGTTCCTCTCGCAGCGGATCAAGCTCATGCGTTCGGCTGAGCGATTGGAGACAAAGCCAAGCTTGCTGGAAATCGTCAGCCAGTAGCGAATCTTTGGTTTGCGGGTCTTGTAATAATTTCAAGTAAATTTGATAAGCATCATTAAAATTGTTTTGCTGAAAGAGCGTGAGGGCTTGGTTGCGATCATCCATATCGATATGGGTCTCAATTCCAGGGTAAGCGGCGAAAAAAACGGTGGAACCAATCAAGCAACTCAGCAACATGGTAAACTTGGAAAACATGATCATCCTTCAGCATGAAATATAGGGGAAAAACGGCGAGTCAACGTTCCGTGTCACACTGTAAACCATCTGCGTGTTGACTGAATGTCACCGAATATTCTATTGTTATTTTAAGAGTTTTTTGGAATAGAAAAAGTTCCCCCAAATTACAAACTTCATCCAAAACTTCACTCGACGACGAAAAATCTAGGAAAATCGGCGAGTCCTTACAAAAAATTGAGCTGTTGCCCGATGTTTTCCCGACGATTGCCTTGACTCCATTGCATTAAACGATGCTAGGTTACAACCAACTGAAAATCAACATGGCGACCAATCCGCCGGTAACTCCAATAATGGTTTCCATGATTGTCCAGGTTTGCAAAGTCTGTTTCTCAGTCAGGCCCAAATAGCGGTTGGCCAGCCAAAACCCTGAATCATTGACATGCGAAAGCACAATCGATCCACCCCCGATAGCGATTGTCAGGGCGGCCAATTGCGATCCATTCAAATTTTGTTGTTCTAGCATGGGTTGCAACAGACCGGAGGCGGTCAACATCGCCACGGTCGCCGATCCCTGGATGACGCGAACGGCTGCGGCCAACAAAAAGCCCAGTGCCACCAAAGGCAATCCTTGGCCGGCCAGCATATTCCCCAGCGCGTTTCCGACCCCTGAATCGATCAAAACCTGCTTGAAAACGCCCCCTGCTCCTGTCACTAAGATAATCACGCCAGCTGGCTGAATGGCTGACGAACAAACCTGCATTAGCCGATCTCGCGACATCCCACGACGCCACCCCAACAGATAAAACGCGGCCAAACAAGCGACCAAGATTGCCGTGAAGGGGTGCCCGATTAGCTCCAACCAAGGATAGATTGCCGCTTCTTTGTCGATAAAACGAGCCAAAAAACTTTTTAATGCGATCATGCCCAGCGGTAAGCCAATCAATCCCAAGGCCAATCCAAAACTAGGAAGTTTCGACTCTTCAACAGGGACATCCAACTCTTCGGCAGGTGCCGGCACGTCCACGAATTGGCTGATAAAACTCCCAAATAAAGGACCGGCCAAAATCAGCGAAGGGATCGCCGCGATCAACCCAAACAAAATCATCGCACCGAAATCCGCATTCAGTTGAGACGCCACCAACATCGGGCCCGGCGTTGGAATTAAAAACGCTTGGCACGTGGCAATCCCGGCCATCAGTGCAATTCCTATTTTC
>JBGTHU010000431.1:0-2509 GCA_041745975.1 Mariniblastus sp. | reverse complement strand
GTAATCTGGTGTTTTCCATGGAAGATGTGTTTTATCATTACCCCCATCCTGCAAAACAATCGACCGACCCACAAACCAAGACACCGCTCAACAAGGAACCGACTCCGATTCTCAATGGATTTTCCACCGTGGTTATGCGAGGGGACAAGATAGGCATTGTCGGCCCCAACGGTGTTGGCAAGTCGACGTTGATCAAACTGATGCTGGGACAACTGAGCCCGATTTCCGGAACCGTACGTACCGGAACGAATTTGGAGGTTGCTTGGTTCGATCAATTGCGATCTCAACTCGATCCCGAATCGACAGTGCAAGAAGAAGTTGGGGATGGAAATGATAACATTCAAATCGGCTCCAGCAAAAAACACATTCTAGGATACTTGCAAGATTTTCTGTTTACTCCCGATCGGGCGCGGACTCAGATTAAATTCTTATCCGGCGGTGAGCGAAATCGGATACTACTGGCCAAACTATTTGCCAAGCCCGCAAATTTGATTGTAATGGATGAACCGACCAACGATTTGGACGCGGAAACGATGGAACTACTTGAAGACCGCTTGGTCGAATTTCCCGGTACGGTTTTAGTGGTCAGCCACGATCGCGCGTTTTTGAATAACTTGGTTACCAGTACCATCGCTTTTGAACCGGGCGGGATTTTTGAATATGTGGGCGGATATGACGATTGGCAACGGCAATATCAACAAAAGCTTGCCGCTCAAGCAACGGCCAAGCGGCAAAATCACAAAGGAAACCAAGAACGCGACGAGCGAGAAGATGCGATTGACGACGATACAATTTCGGATAATGGATCCGCGTTAGCTACCGCCTTAGTCGACCATGTTTCATCTTTGGTAAAATCGTCCAAGGACTCCGGTCAGGGGCAACCATTGCCGCCATCGCGTAAAATCAAGTACAAGGAAAAGATCGAACTGGGAAAACTGCCCGCTCGCATTGAAGCTTTGGAAACGGAAGTCAGTCAATTGAATGATACGATCTGTGACCCGGAATTTTATCGGCTGCCCAAGGAACAAATCGTGGCCGCTCAAGAGAGTCTGAAGCAAAAAGAAGCCGATTTACAAACCGCTCTGGAACGCTGGGCTGAATTGGATGAACTGGTACAATAGCGGAACCTCTTTCTGAACACCATTGAATCCAGCAAATTGTCGACCAACAGATTAATTCAACCGAGGAGTGGTGAATGACCGAAAAAAAACCGCTAAAAAGACTTCGTAGCCAAGAATGGTTTGGCGGTCAAGACAAAATGGGTTTTGTGCATCGATCTTGGTTGCGTAACCAAGGCTATCCAGATGATTATTTTAACGGTCGACCGGTCATTGGTATCTGCAACACGTGGTCGGAACTGACCCCCTGCAACGGTCACCTGCGAGATATTGCCGAAGTGGTCAAACGTGGTGTCTTGGAAGCGGGAGGTGTGCCTTTTGAATTTCCAGTAATGTCGCTGGGCGAAACCATCATGAAGCCAACCACGATGTTGTTTCGCAATCTGGCCAGCATGGATGTGGAAGAGTCGATTCGCGCCAATCCACTGGATGGCGTTGTGCTGTTGACCGGTTGTGACAAGACAACTCCGTCGCTGATTATGGGAGCTTGTAGCGTCGATCTGCCAACGATTGTGGTGCCAGGAGGACCGATGCTGAATGGAAAATTTCGCGGTGGTGAAATTGGTTCCGGTTCGTTTAACTGGCAGATTAAAGTCAAACAGGACACGGGTGAATTTTCGAATGCCGATTTTCTAGAGGCGGAAGTCTGTGCTGCCCGCAGTGCCGGGCACTGCAACACCATGGGGACCGCCTCCACCATGGCAACGATGGCCGAAGTTTTAGGACTGACCTTACCCGGTGCGTCCTCGGTTCCTGCGGTCGATGCGAGGAAGAAAGTGATGGCACAACTTTCGGGCCGCCGGATCGTGGAAATGGTAAACCAGGATTTGATTCTGAGCAAAATTCTGACTCGCGAGGCTTTTGAAAACGCCATCATTGCCAATGCCGCCGTGGGCGGATCGACCAATTTGATTATTCATCTGCAAGCGATTGCCGGTCGCATCGGCGTTCCCTTGGAGTTGGCAGATTTTGATCGAATTGGCAGCCACGTACCGCTGTTGGTTAACCTAATGCCCTCTGGAAACTACTTGATGGAGGACTACTTCTATGCCGGAGGTTTAGGTGTGGTAATTAACGAGTTGAAAGACTTGTTGCGAACGGATACCACGACGGTCAGCGGCAAACCGCTGACTGCAAATTATCCAAACGCCCAATGTTATAATCGGGAGGTGATCGCTACTGTCGCTGAACCACTCAACCCGGCAGCCGGTATCGCGGTATTGCGAGGCAACCTTTGTGAAAATGGAGCGGTGATCAAACCCTCGGCGGCCACACCGGCGTTAATGCAGCATCGGGGGCGAGCGGTAGTATTCGAAAGTATGGAAGACTATCATGCCCGCATCGACGATCCCGATTTACAAATCGATCCATCCAGCGTGATCGTCTTGAAG
>JBGTHU010000430.1:0-16874 GCA_041745975.1 Mariniblastus sp. | reverse complement strand
CTAACTCAGCACATGGTGTAGGTAAAAAAAACGGTTCTGGCGTTAGCCCCGACCAGCGTGTCCGCGATCGGACACCCCCTCCGGTGACAATTAGCTTGATCGGACAATGGAATAAAGGCGTACTCGCGGACAATCATCTATTCGGCAACGACTCACCGTGCGGACGATGCCACCCAGTTGAGGCTTTTCCTGTTTCCTAACTGCCTCAGCGTTCACGCTCCCTGAGGCGAGCCGACTGGGATTTGCCCTCGGCCCACGGCCCACGGCTTTCGATGTATTGATCGAGGGTATCCGGACCAACCTCTCGATCACTTGCCAATACAAAATCGGCTGAACACAAGATCGAGGATATCGTCATTGTAGACGGTGCCGACCACCAGTCCCAGTTCATCCAAAGCCAACCGAATTTCAGCGGCCACAATTTCTTCACCCCAGCCATGGTCGACCGCTTCTAACGCTGCCGCAATCGATTGACATGAATGCCGTAACGATTCCCCCGTGCGAGCTACCGTCGATCCGACTAAATCGACTTCTGCATCAAACAGTTGACCACTGCGAGTTGCAATTTTTTGACGCAATTGATCGACACTGGGCTCATCGTGTATGCTGGTGATCGCAATCTGGCCCTCGCCCATTAATCCACAGGCTCGACGGATCGTTGGCGGGAATTCTCTCAGTTTTTGCTCCAGTATTTCCTGAAACGATTCCCTCCTGACGCCGGTGGAATCGGCAGCCAGATCAGCTCGCGTGAAAACCAAAATCGTACTCGATCGCTGACTCGAATCGTGGGTCAAGCGTTCGAATTGCTGTAACTCCCAAGCAGATATTTGACCATCAAGGGGACAGCAGAGCAATGTCAAAGTCGCTTGTTGTCCGATCCGCTGGCGTTGTTGTTGAGCGAAATCAGCGATCGAATCAGTGACTGAATCAGTCACTGATTCAGTCACTGATTGGGACGGCGGTGCGAGAGTTTTGGCAACTTTTTGTCGAGTGTTGGATGTTGCTAAATGGTCATCTCCTTCGACTCCGGCGGTATCGATCAACTCGATTGAATAATCGGAGAACGCGATCCGACCGGCCAGATAGTCGGTGGTGGTTCCGGACTGGGAGGACACGATGGCTTTGGTTTGTCCTAATAATTCATTGAACAGCGAACTCTTGCCTGAGTTCGGCAATCCAGTCAGCACCGCTTTGAGGTTGGCGTCCCGTTGATAGCGAGAATCGATCTGTTGAATAATCTTGAGCAAAGAAGCTTGGATGATGTTCAGGCGGCTAGCGATTTCAGCCGCATTGATGAATTCAATATCTTCCTCCACGAAATCGAGCCCCGCTTCTAATTCCGCCAAGATCCACTTGAGCTGTTCTGCCGCATCGGCGACTGGACCTGACAAGCCACCAGCCAATTGCTTTAGTGCCACTTCGAATTCGCCGCTGGATCGAGCATCAATCGTGGCCAATACCGCTTCGGCTTGCGGCAGATCGATTCTTCCCGATAGAAACGCGCGCAAGGTAAATTCACCAGGCTGAGCCAAGCGAGCACCGGATTGACAGAGTTGCGTCAGCACCAATTCCAACAACGGTGTGGCGGCAAGTGTATGAAACTCAGCCGCTGGTTGACCGGTGAAACTACGGATCGGCCAGCGAATCAGATGACCGGAAAGTCGCAAAGGATCACCGTCGCGGCAGTTCAATTCGATCGAAGCGGGTTTGATTGTGGCACCAGCCCAAGCACCAACCAGAGGGGACGAGTTTTGCGATGGCCAGTCGATTGCGAACAAACGCTCGATCAGACTAAGACAATCATCCCCACTGATCCTCACGATCCCTCGTAGGCCCTGTCCCGGCATTGAGGCGATTGCGACAATGGTATCATCCAAATTGAGATGTTTCATGGCTCCAGTGGCCTAAATCCCCCTGCGATTTTCACCCGTTTAGTTGGGCGACAATGATTCGAGAAAGGCTGGGTCGATTTTAACGATTGCGGTTCTTCAACTTTTTTTTGCGGTCGGAAATCTCTTTTTTCCGTGCTGCCAAGTCAGCGGCTTGTTGAACGAGCGTCGATTCGTGACTGGAATCGGAAACGCTCGATCTCCCTTTTATCCTTTTTTCCGCCAGGCCTTCCACCCTGCCCACATCCAATTGCGGTTTGGGCAATAATAATTTCTCTACGATGCTCCAAACGCTGGAAGTGATGAAGTAGATGCACAAACCAGCGGCGACTTTGAAGAACAGAATCCCCATGAACATCATCATGAAGGTCATCATTTTCTGCATTAGTCGCTGCTGATCATCGGTGGGGGGAGGCATAAACAGTTTTTGTTGAACCAGAAAAAAGACGACCGTGATCAACGGCAGAATGTTCAGATAGGGTCCCAAAAAACCGATTTCGTCGGTCAAAAATCCGGGCATCCAGTCCTTCCAGTACAACAACTTATCGGGCCCGGCCAAATTTCCGCACCACGACACTCCCGGGATCAGCGGTTGATCGCGCAAGGCAATATCGACCGACAAACCGCGGAACAGCCCCAAGAAGATTGGCAGCTGCAAGAAGATCATAAAACAGCCGCCCAGCGGATTGTACTTGTATTTTTTGAAAAGCTCTCGTTGAGCCACACCTTGTTTTTCAAAGTTGTCTTTGTACTTTTCACGAATTTCCGTCATCTGAGGTTGCAGATGTTGCATCATTTGGGCATTCAAGGCTGCTTTGCGTGAGATCGGAATCATCAGTGAACGCACCAAGACGGTCAGCATCACAATCGCCAACCCGTAGCTGATTCCTCCTGTGACCCAATAAAAAAAGTGCAAGATCGATAGCAAGGGCTTGGAGAACCAAGCGAACCAGCCAAACGTACGCACGTCATCCAAACCGTATTGATTCAGCAGCGGACTGTCTTTGGGGCCACTGAAAACGTCAAACGTTTGTTGATAAACCCCATTGGGCTGCAATTCGACCGTGCGAAAGAGTTGGAAACTGGCATCGACCAACCGATGATATTTCTTTTGATCATTGGGAGGAACGGGGCCATTGGGAAATGCGGTGACACTATTGACCTCATAGATTTCGCCCTCAGCACGGTTTGGGATCAGCGTATTGTTGAAATACAGCGTATCGACACCGACATAATTCAAATGCCGTGACAACGGATTGTCCACCTTCGGATTGCTGATGAACAACGCAAAAGGGATCTTGGCGACGGCACCTTGAGCGATTTCGGGACACCCCTTAAAGATAAACGCTTCGGCGGCGGTTGACCCGATCACGTCACGTGCACCTGCGGCGTAACCAATCGCAGTCGATCGACCATGAATCTTATGGGTGTACCACCACGTCTCGATCGGCGATCCACTCGGCCCATCCAATTGATAGGCAACCTTTTGAGCTCGATCCGAAAGATTGATGATTTGCAAATCGATCTCGTAGTGAAACGTGCGGGAGTCGAGCCGATGTTGGTCTTCCGCGTTCACCCTGGGAAGTCGAAACGTCTTCACCACGGCCAGCGGTTCAAAGCCAGCCTTTTTCAAAGTTTGCGGATCGAGTACAAACTTCAAAGCAATATGTTGATCATCGATCGATTCCAATTCCCAATCACCGGTGGCCATCTGACGATCGAGTTCTGGCCAAAAGTCGTCGTGAATCCCTTTCGGTTCCAGCAATCGAAGACTGAACGATTCGGGAAAGCTAAAATCCGGAAAATACGGGTTTTGCTCAGGGCGAACCAGTTCAATCGGCTTGTGGGACAAGGTGGCGGTGAACCGCAGATTCGTGGGGGTCCCCTCGATCGATCGCATGATGGAAAGTTCAATTTGCGATCCGGGCTTGGTTTGTTCCGACAGCCATTGATCGAGATCCGAGGCAGTGACGATCGGTTCTCCATCAATGGCCATGATCAAGTCCCCCACCTTCAGCCCACCCGAGACCGTTCCGCTTGCGTTAAAGGCAGCAGTCCCCTGTCCTACAGTGCGAATTTCACATCCTTGACGGGTATCAATGCAATCCAACGATCCCAAATACCCCCCATTGTATTCCAGTTCGCGGTAGGCAAATCGCTCCTTGCCCGCTTGGCGAAAGTTCAATTCGACTCGACGCACCGTTCCACCGCGAGCATTGACCGTCATCAGGTACCGCCAGGGCGAATCGGCGGCCAGCGATCCAATGCTGTACAATGTTGCTTGTTCCGACAGATTGGAAAGGGACGTTTGCAACTCCGCAGACTCGGTCGTTTCCGATTCCGGATCGATCCCCTCAGAGTCATCGGAAGACGTTGCGGACAACTCACTTACGGACAACTCACTTTCGGACAACGCCGCGGTCGCTGCTTGGTTCTCGGCATTGGCATCGGCATTGGCATCGGAGACAGCTTCAGATTGGATTTCAGATTGGATATCAGATTGGGCAACCTCCTGTTGCTGGCTAACGGCCGTTTCGGGGTCGAGCGGCTGTTGTTTTTGACCGTTGTTGATCAACAAAATTATGAACAACGAGGACAACAGAATTAACGCTATGGAGCGAACATTCACAGAATAAAACCTGATTCAAGATAAAGCTAATGGATGGGTAACTGTTCTGACACTCTATTTTCCGAAAAAGTCGTCTCAGCGGAAGGGGAGCAACTACCGAAACACTGGGGGAATTTAGCTAAAGCAATACTTAAGGTCACACCTGGGGGAGTATTTCGGGGAGTATATGCGGCATAGAGACGCTCTGCCAAAGTTTTAGGTAGGTCCATTTCGGTTTCTACCGTCCTTCCAGTAATCGGTCACCCAAACAATTATCCAGGTCGGCGATTTCATGGATTTTTTTACATGTCGCGGTCGCATCGTATTCGATCCGTCGAAATTCCATTTCGGTGCCATCGAAGATCACATAGCTTGACCGCGGATCGGAATCACGAGGTTGCCCGACGCTGCCGACATTGATCAGCAACTTTTGTTGACCGACTTGATAGTGAAAGCCGATATCGTGGGGACTGAAAAAACGACAGCTTTCGGTAAAGATACCGGGAACATGGGTGTGACCGTGAAAACAAACACCTTGGATAAAGCCAAAAATTCTTTCGATTTTTCGCTCGTTATAGATATCTTCTGGAAAAATATACTCGCTCAACGGACTGCGAGGCGAACCGTGGACGAACATCACGCTCCCTTCCCGTACGGTTCGTGGAAGTTTCGCCAGAAACTCCCATCTCGCTTGGGCTCCAGGAACAGAAGTGTCTTCGAGTTGTTTGCGAGTCCAAAAAATCGCCTTTTCAGCGCCGCTGGAAAAGCCTTCCGGATCGAACAAGGCCCCATTGTCATGATTACCAAGCAGCGAGAATTTGAAATTGCGGCAAGCATCAATGCATTCGCGAGGGTTTGGGCCGTAGCCAATCACATCCCCCAAACAACATATTTCATCGACATTGGATTGCTGAATATCCGCCAAAACGGCAGTCAGGGCCTCTAAGTTCCCGTGAATATCACTTATGATTGCTGTTCTAGGCACTGAATAATTTAAATTGTTTAGAGGTCGTATGGGAAAGGGAAAGTTAAAGGCAACGTAACATTTCACGGTCTGATCAGCCGCTGGTCCAAAAAATCTAAGCTGTCGTTTCGCAGACGGGTAGGATCGTATCGTCACTGCGGACAGGGTGTACTTTATTGGTCAAGTACGTGTAGCTATTCTTCAAGTCCGCGAAAAATTCTTGGTGCTCGGCAGCCGCGTCAGCCTCGATCAATCCATTGGCAACGGCGGAACGTACCAAGGTTTCAATTCGTTGTTCGATGCCGTTGAAGTCATGGTGAACGTGCACCAAAACGTCTTCCAGATCGGAGCCAGGAACAAATTCCCAAGTCGACGAATCTTGAGGATCGTGAATCGTGGCGATATGGAATTTGCCCATCAAATTGTGGTCGTCGGACAATGCTTCTTGGTAAGCGCCAATTAAAAATATGCCGATGTAATAACTGTCACCATTGATTGGGTGCAAGGCCAATGCATCACGATCCCCAAAATCACCGACAAAACAATCGATTTTGCCGTCCGAATCGCAGGTGATATCTCCCAGGGTCGCATGCACCACGGGTCGTTCATTGAGCCGTTGGATTGGCATCACGGGAAACAGTTGTTTCAGAGCCCAGGCGTCGGGGAGTGCTTGAAACAGTGAGAAATTACCGAAGTAAGTATCCGCCAAGTTATTTTGCAGTTGCTCCAGCTCCCGTGGCACGAAATCGAGTTCGTCCATCAGTAGATTGATTTTTTTGCATATCGCCAGCCCCATCCGTTCCGCATAGGAGCGATGCCAAATATCAAACATCCCGTTGGCAAACATTTGCAACGCCATCTCCAGCATCGCTTGCGCATCGTGGTAGCTCTCTTGCAAGTTTTTCACATTCAGTTCATTGTAAATCTCTCGCAATTCACGTAGCGGAATGTGATCATCGGGTTGAACTTCGTTTTCGCGGTCGATAACAGCCATCAAGGCTTTGCTGGTTTCATTATCCAGATTCTCCAAGGTACTTTGAGAGGTGCCAATGATCGGCACAACCAACATACTATGATGCGCCACCAGGGCTCGACCTGATTCCGAATAAATATTGGGATGGGGCGTATTGGTATCGTCGCAGACGGACTGGATTTGATAGACCACGTCATTGGCATACTCTCGCAGGGTATAATTCATGCTGGAGAGTTCTTTATTTTGATTTCCGGTGTAATCAACGGCCAAGCCCCCCCCCACATCGATCGTTTTGATGGGCACACCGTATTCTACCAAATTACAATAGATTCGCGCCATTTCGATCAAGGCATCCTTGATTTTTCTGACATTAGTGATTTGACTGCCGGGGTGGAAATGCAGCAAGTGAACGCAATCCAGATACCCGCAGCCGTCCAACCGCTGGATCGCGACGGTCAACTCGGGGACGGACAAACCGAACTTCGATCGCGAACCGCCGGAACTGCTCCAGTGCCCTCCTCCTTTCGATGTCAATTTAACGCGAATCCCCAATTTGGGTCGAACACCGACTTGTTGTGCAATATTCAAGACCAAATCCAACTCGTGTGGTTTTTCGATCACGATCGTCACGTCGCGACCAAGTTTTTGGGCTCGTAGAGCCATCTCGACAACCGTTTGATCTTTGAACCCGTTGCACAGGAGCGGCGTTTCCGGATTGGCCATCGCAATTACCGCCATCAGCTCGGCCTTACTGCCCGCCTCCAGCCCGCCGTCAAAACGAGCAATCGCTGCTAACGCCGCCGAGATGACTTCATAGTGCTGATTGACCTTGACCGGATAGAACAGGTGATACTTCCCTTCAAAACCGTAGCTATTGATGGCTCCTTGAAAGGCTTGGTTGATCTGTTCCGCTCGTTTTTGAATAATTCCGGGGAACCGAATGATGATCGGCGGCGCATGTCCTGTTTTTTCAAATTGTTGAACGATATCATTAATCCTCAGCCCTGGCGTCCCTTCGGAACCTAAATCAACCGTAAGGAATCCATCCTTGTCCACGTTAAAATAATTTCGCCCCCAGCGTGGGAGGTTATACAAGTCGGCGGTTTCGCTGCTGGTCCATTGACGGCCGGGCTGTTCAAGCATTAATGTCTCATTTCTGTTGGGCGGGCGGTAACCCATTAAGCGGAAATTGGTGATAAATTTCGATTGGAAATTTCGATTGGAAACGGAAGGGGAGTAGGGCCTACTTGGACATCGCCCCATTCGACTGGCCTGATTGAAATTTCAGATATCCTCAAACGTAAAACTCACCATTCTATCATTTTTAGCGGCTATGAAAATCGGAAAAATTGTTTTTTTTGGGTGCATTTGAGCGAAATCGTTCAGTCACATCGATCCTCTAAATCGAACGGTAGACAAAAGTTTTACCATATAAGCGGCGGCGGCCACGATTTGTGGCCACGATTCGCGGTCACGATGATGGATTTTCTTCCGGTTCCACCTCGATCAGAGATTCTAGCTCCTTCATCTGCCATCGCAACAATGCCAACTCTTCCTCTCTTTCAATAATCATCAGTTTCAAACGCTCGATTTTCTGTTGAGGTGTTTTTCGCATTGCTTTGTCGATTAACTCCAATGCCAAAATGGCTTTCCAAAATCGGATCGCCATTCCCCTCAACCGGAAAACGCTGACCGCGCGCGCGACTTGGTTGACCTTGAGCAGTCCCCCCAACGCCGCCAGCCTCAAAAAGCCAACCAATGGCATGGCAATTACCACCAAGTTGATCCAATTCTCCTTACAATATTTGAATTTGCGACGATGAACGGTGAACATCACCGCAAACTCAAATGTAAACGCCATCCAAATCAACGCTGTCGTCGTGGCCAACAGGAACTTTAAATTCAAGTTGGATTCAACTCGATCGGCCCACACCAATTGCGTAATCACTAACGGAATGATCGGCAGCGCGATTAAAATCATGGGGACGCCAAAGGCTTCTGTTAAACGCCGCTCCAGTAAGCGATTTGATTTCAGCCAGCCCATTGCCGGCACCCAAACGTGACCGCCAGATCGGTGATCCCGAAAACAGATCCGCATGAATGGGAATACTAAAAATAAAATGTGCTGTTTTAAGTTTTTCCCTCCCATAACGAAGTGCAGCAAAAACTCGGCAATCATCAGCAAATACAGCCCCGCCATTAAGATCAGCAAAACAAAGCGAAAAGTAGGATCAAAATAGATCAATTCAGCATGGGAAACGGGCTGGGCAATATCCGCCGAGCTACCAACCGAGATATCCGCGGGAACCGGGGCACTGTTGATTGCAGTTTCCAACTCGGCATCGGTGGATTTCGATGACGCGGTAACCACCGGTTCATTAGATTCGTCCACTGGATCAATGTAAACCAAGGTGGGAACCAAAAATCCGGTCGCGATCAAAAACAACAGTCCACAGACAAACATCGGCAACGCTAATTTGCGATCCCATGCGGTTATCTTCGGATTTTTGACGCGATAATGTTCCATGCTTCCAGCAAGTTGTTCGACTGATTAATACCAATCTTGGCTGAATCGATCCACTTTTGTCAATCGCAAGGTCAAAAAATGTTCTCCATCCGGTTTCGTTGTCCGATTTGCTTGATTTCAAAGTCTTTCTAGGACAAAATATAAACTCGCTTAAACCGAACTACCAAGCGTTACCGGAAAACCCCAGCATGATTCGATCTTACCCAAACCATTGCTTCCGTCAAATCCTATTTTTGTCACTGATTCTGTTCGGCGGATCAAGCAACCAATCGTTGCACGCCACTTGCCAGTCGCACGGCGATCCCCTGCAAATCGAGTTAAATGGGACAGACCGCGATTCCGTTCCGTCCTCGCTCCAGTCGCATTTTACCGAACCGACCGAAGTAACCGTTGCCAGACAAACGACTTCAGGGAATGCTTCTCCCGCTGTCAACGTGCTGTTTTTATTAGCCGATGATCAGCGCTGGGATACCATTGGTGCTTATGGAAACGAGCGAATTAAGACACCGAGTCTCGATCAGTTGGCTGGCGAGAGCATCAACTTCTATAACGCGTTCTGTTTTGGATCCCCTCATGGCGCGGTTTGTATCCCCAGCCGGGCGATGATGCATTCGGGCCAAACTTTGTTTCGTTTGAAAAATCTCAATCTCGATGGCCATCGCACGCTGGGCGAGTTATTACAAGCGGGAGGCTATCGGACGTTTGGCACGGGAAAGTGGCATAACGGAGCCGCTTCGTTCATCCGCAGCTTTGAAATCGGCCAAAACGTAATGCTGGGTGGAATGTCCAATCATGCGGAAGTTCCACTGGTGCAACTCAATGCGGGGTCTGACAAATTTTCCGCCACTACCACCGGCTCCCATTTTTCCAGCAAACTTTTTGCGGATGCCGCGATCGATTTTTTAAGTCAGCATGATGGGGGCCGGCCGTTTTTCTGCTATGTCGCTTTTACGGCCCCCCACGACCCCCGCATGTCGCCGGGAAATTTTAATCGCATGTATCGTCCCGAGGACATGGAAGTCCCTCGCAACTTTATGCCCCAACATCCCTTCGACAATGGGGACTTGACGGTGCGCGATGAAAAACTTGCCGGATGGCCCAGAACCGAAGATGTCATCCGTTCCCAAACGGCGGAATATTACGGATTAATCTCGCATTTGGATCAGCAGATTGGTCGAATCTTGGATACGTTGCAGACATCCGGATACGCCGATAACACCATCGTGATCTACGCGGCCGATCATGGCTTGGCCATGGGCAGCCACGGGCTGTTGGGGAAACAGAACCTGTATGAACACAGCACGAAGGCCCCTTTGATGATCCGCGGCGGCGGAATCAAACCGGGTCAGTCGGATGCCTTGGTCTACTTGCACGATCTGTTTCCAACGATCCTGGAACTTACCGAACAAACGATTCCGCTGACAAACGAAGGCCAGTCGTTGGTCAAGTTCTTTGACGATGACCAAGCTCCAGGCCACGATCGACAGCTTACCACTCGAGACTTTCTGTTCACCAGTTATAAAAATTCGATACGAGCAATCCGTGACAAGCGTTGGAAACTGATCCGCTATCCCCAGGTCGATCGGACGCAGTTATTCGATCTGCAAAATGATCCTGATGAAATGAATAACTTGGCGGCTTCTGATGATCCGAACCATCGCCAGTTGGTCGCTGATCTGCTTCAGCAACTTGAATTGGAACAGCAACGCTACGGCGACGTGCAGCCATTATCCATTGACAATCCGGCCCCCGCCGAAATTGACCTGACCGGACGCTCGAGACAACCGGACCGCTGGCAGCCGAAATGGATCATCGATAAATATTTTGAATCGGATAACGATGAATCAACGACCCCTCTCCCGAAATAGTTTTTTGCAGGTTGCAGTAGTCACGGTCATTTACCCGGCGAATGGATTGCGCCGCCGAAAGGACGATAGGAATCTGCAACGATTTGGTTTACGCCGCATCGGAGGGTACCTGTCCAAAGCGTACACGGAAGATCATCGATATGAAATTTGATCCAGATCAAGAAATACAGTTCTATTGTCGAAACTGTGATGAATTCTTCTTCGCGCCGCGCGACAGCAACGGGATCGAACAAACCCCTTGCCCGGATTGCGGAGAATGGTGTTTTACGCCAGAATTTGAAGCACGGGAAATGCAGCGGTCGCAATCTGAATCAGCGTTTGGTTTGTGGCTAATCTTGCATTTGATTTTTGCCTTGGCTGCGTCAGGAGTCGGATGGGCCATTTTTCGGAACCTTTGATTGGCTCCACACCTGTAATTCTCCTAGGTTTTTAGTGGTTGAATACCAACTTGTCGCCGAATATAAATCGTCGACAAAACGTAAGTCATTTTTCATTCCAACTGGCCGCGGTGCGAGTGCAATCACGATCGATTTTCCATAGCGACACTTTTTCCAAGACCTGAGTTTTCGGCAATTGGAACGAGACGAATGTAGCGGTTATTCTGATTGCGCAAACCAAGCGGGCACCGGCACGACTATTCTGCTTTCAATTTTATCGTTTTGGTAACCTGCTCCCATTCGTGACCTAATTTTTTTGATACTCAAGCGAGTTCTTGTGAACTTCGTTCGAACCGTTTTTCGCTCGTAAAAACAGTATCAATCAATTAGACCCATGCCAAACGAAAATCGCCCTCAAGGGGAAAACCCCCGTCGCCAGCCTCGTAACAATAATGCAAAGCCCGCTGGCCAAATTTCCAATGCGGACATTGCCAAACAACTTAAGAATTCCAAATTCGGCGATTTCCAATTGACCAATGCCATTCGCACGGCTCCCGGTTCACGAATCAAACCGAGCCAAGGCTACCGGCATGAAATCTACGTTGATCAGGAAACGCAGTCCAAGGTCCCTGTGGTGATGGCCAGTGCGTCAGCCGAGAAACTGTTCCCGATATTTTTAGATTTAATCCAACGGCTGGGTCCGGTCGTCGATGTGGTGCTCGAATCTAGCCACGAGGGCGTTGATGGAGAGCATCTCGACTTATATCGTGAATCGATCGAGATGCCGATTTTGATTAGCACCTTGTTGGAATTTGAGGACTTGTTGCTCAATGATGGTTGCACCGGGATCGCGGTGTTGAACCCCAGGACACCGCAAGAGGTGCAATTTGAAGAACACAAACTTCTGATTGTGTATGGCAGCCCGCTGGAACAGTTTGAATTCACGCTGGAAAACCATGGCGTTCCGGAAAATCAAAAGATGAAACTGATCACCGAAGGGGAGCACATCCACGCTTCGACGGACAGCTACCTGGATCGATTTTATCAATTGCGAGCCGCATTGGGATTAGACAGCGACCCCGACCAGAAATCGTTTGCCAACGAAGAGGACACGCTCCCTTTTGGAGAAATGGAAGACTATCAGGACGACAGTCACGACGAAATTTATGGGGAGTTTCGTGGCGATACTTGGCGAGATTCCTATGGCGATGACAACCAAGGGGGTTTGTTGTAGCCGACCAATTTTTTATCCGCAGTGACTTGGATTGATCCCAATACCTTGTTCAATCCAATTAGGTAACAGCATTTTGCCGCCGATTGAACTGACAGTTTCCTGACAGAATTTCAATCAAACAGCGGACGTTGATTGCTCATGTTGATCGGTGGCGGAATTTTAAGGTGTTGGAACGCCTTGGCCGTCGCTACGCGCCCTCTCGGGGTTCGCAAAATCAGTTCGCTGCGCAACAGGAAGGGTTCAACTTCATCTTCTAACGTGTCTGATACCGTATTCATGGTGGCAGCGATGGTGTTGATCCCCGTCGGCCCGCCCAAGCAGACGCGTATCAGCGTATCGAGGTAGCGGCGGTCTTGACGATCCAAACCTAAGATGTCGATCTCAGCCATGCTCAAGGCATCTTGAGCGACCGGCAGCGTGATCTTACCGGCAGCGCGACTTTGAGCATAATCCCTTACCCAGCGAAGCCGATTGTTGGCGATCCGCGGTGTGCTGCGACTGCGAATGGCAATTTCCGTGGCAGATTCGTGATCGATTTCCACATTTAATTTTTTTGCATTGCGAACTACAATTTCGGTCAGTTCCTTCAGTTGATAAAAATCCAAGTGCTCTCGAATCTGAAATCGATCTCGCAACGGCCCTGTCAACATCCCCGCGCGCGTCGTTGCTCCGATCAGGGTAAACGGTTTTAGTTTAAAATTGTGCGTGCGGGCGTTGATTCCTTCACCCAGCACCAAATCGATGCGAAAATCTTCCATCGCCGTATACAAGTATTCCTCGACCGCCTTAGGAATCCGGTGAATCTCATCGATGAACAGAACCTGACCGTGTCGCAAATTGGTTAAACTGGGAATCAGATCTTTTGGTGCTTTCAAACTGGGCCCGGAAAGAAATTCGACAGGAACTTGCATTTCAGCAGGAATACAATGAGCAAAGGTAGTCTTACCCAATCCCGGCGGGCCGTCAAACAGGATGTGGCCCAGAGCCTCGGATCGCCCGCGAGCCGCATCGATCGCGATTTGTAGACGCTCGATCACATCACGCTGGCCGACCATGTCTTTCATCCGACTCGGTCGCAACTGCGGATCATCATCCGCAGGTACCGGTGAATTGACCAATTTTTTGTCGCGAGCCATAATAATTTCCCAAAAAAAGTGTTACCGCCATGTTTTGTTGGCTGTCTGAATCCGAATTATAATATAACGAATTACCCAATTTGAGAAAACGTCAGACCCCTCCTGGGTCGCTTCGTTGATTAAAGCGTAGGTCACCAATCACGCATCGAACCAATCGAGAACAATGTTTCTGAAGCGGCCGAGACGCACTCGTGTCCGGTGGTTGTGTTCGGTTTTTCCTCGTTGAACGCGGGGAACCGGACGGTCGTGCGGTTCGACTGATGATTCCTGAACGGCTATTATTGTAGTTCCCCAGTTTGATGCTCCAATTGACATTCCGAAAACCGCCAGTAGACCCCCAAGGCAAGTTTCAGGCAAATTCGACCTTTCTCGCTAACCCAAACCGGATTTTTGATGGCTAAGTTTCGCACCAGTGGCACCGCTCTGAGTAAAACGTTTGAACGTTCGACATCGATAATCTATTTGGTGGATGGAGAAAATCGAGTTTTATACGCGAATCAAGCCTGCAGCACGTGGGTGGGTGTACCGACATCGGAACTTTTTGGGTGCCAACTGGAATATGCCCCGGATCCCTCCTCGGCATCCATTGACCATCGGCTCAGCGGGCTCTGTCCGCCACCCGATCTCTGGAGTGAATCCGAAAACGAGTGGCCGGACGAATCGAAGGAGCGAATTGAATTTTGGATTTGGGCTTTCGTCGCTCAAGCCGCCGGGACAGACGCGGAAATGGAAGTCCGAATTGCTGGTTCCGAAAATGAACGACCGGTCGAATATCGTCGCGCCAGCGCCCATTGCCTGACCAGTGAAGCGAGTGAGGAGGGGTTGATCTTGGTTATCGGCCAAGACATCAGACCAAATGAACTACCTTGGGAAAGTCAGGCGGGCTCTACCGGTCCGCTGCCGTCCCGCGATTTGCATCTTGTGCTGACCGACTTGCAGCGACAGATGCAATTGACTTACTCGGCTGATTCATTGGTGGGGGTCAGCCGTTTTGCGGCGGGTTTGAGACGGCAAGTCCAAACGATTTCTCAGGGGGCATCGGACCTGATCATTGAGGGTGAGCACGGCAGTGGGAAACAGCACTTGGCTCGAGTGATTGCCGCTCAAACTCAAAATCCCAATCCCCAAAATTTTATCCCGGTTGATTGCCGTGCTCTTGATTTCGAATCGTGGCAGCGATTGTTGGATGACTTAAAAAAAATTCGCCGCAGTAAAATTCACCCAGATCCCGCAAATCAGTTTTTGGCTGATCATCATGCGCGGCACTCCAAGACAGAACGAATCCAATTATTATTGTCGCACGTCGACCACCTACTCCCTGCGATCCAGCAACCACTTTATGAATTGTTGATACCGGAGGGAGACCGGTTGGCTTATCGACCTATTCAGGTGTTGGCTACGGCGGTAAGTAGTTTGACGGATTTGGCCGGCCAAGGTGGCTTCCATGCTGAGTTGGCTCAATTATTGACGACTTCCAAAATCATGATCTTACCCTTGCGACAACGATTGGAAGATGTTCCCTTGCTGGCTCAAGCGATGCTGGAACGATGTCCCAGTGATCGTCCTGCAGTCGGCTTTGATCGGCACGTGTTGGGGTTACTGGGGGAGTACCGTTGGCCTGGCAATTTGGATCAATTGCGACGACTTGTAACAGGGGCCAATGAACAGGCGGCCGGGAGCCTGATTACCCCGCAACATTTGCCACAATCTTTTCATGATGCCCTGATGGCGCAACGATTCGGAAAGTTCGAGCAGCAGCCAATTCAGTTGGTGAAACTGTTGGAGAGTTTTGAGCGAGACTTAATTGAACGGGCGCTGCAACGGACTCAAGGAAATAAGGCTCAAGCTGCTCGACTGCTATCGTTGTCTCGAAACAAACTGTTGCGACGGCTGCAGTTTTTGGGGATCGCTCAAGACGATTCAGCCGCCGATGTTGATGCTGATTGGATTGATCCGACAGCATTCGAGGAGATTGATTGATGTCCCGAAAAAATCAAGTTGTCGATTACCTGCAAGCCATTTGGGTCGTTGATTCGGATCGCTGGTACAGCAACCTGCGTTGGCAGTTCGCATCGTGGCTGCCCCATGTTCCTCATCAGCGAATTCGTCCAGCCACTCTTTTCGAATCGCCCAATCGGTTGTTCCAATTGGCAAATGATGCAAAAACTCCTTTAGTTGTTATTTTCGAGGTCGACCAGACCAGTCTACCTACTATTTGCAGCTTGATGCTTCGATTCGAGCGAAACCTGCCGGAGGCATTGTTTTTGGCGGTCGGGGATGGGGAACTGGAAACCTGTAAGACAGTGATGCGTTTTACTGGTATCGCAGAATTTTACAGCCAGGAAGCGGATCTGGGGCGAATGTTACTGAAAGTCAGGCGATTTCAATCCTCAATTGAGACCTCGAAATCGGGAAGTCGGGATGAGACAGATGCAGACAAATCGCTCAGCGGCCTAGTCAAGCAGATCAAGCATCCGTTACGATTTATATTTGACCAATACGGCACATAAGTCAATTTGTGAACGGTTACCATAAGTCTAAAACGAGGAAAACATGGAAGATAAGATCAAAGAAACAATCCAATCAATTCGCGATCCAGAGACCGGCAAGTCAATTCAGGGGCAGATCAAATCGATCAGCGGCCAAGGAGTCGATTGGAGTGTAGCGGTAGGTTTGACGTCGTTTGCAGCCCCCTTGAAGGAGGATTTTCGCCAACAAATCCTGCACGCATTGGTCGCGGCCGAACCACAACAAAATTTCAAGGTGGAAATTGTCGATCATCACCGCCCCGTCTCCCCAATGGGAACCTTGGGCTTGACCGCCAAAGCAGCAATTGCCGTGGCAGCCGGCAAGGGAGGGGTCGGCAAAAGCACCGCCGCCGTCAGTCTGGCCTTAGCACTTCATCAAGCAGGGTGTCGCGTTGGTATTCTGGATGCCGATGTTTATGGGCCCAGCGTCCCCCAATTGACCGGCGTCAGAGGGCAGGTGATGCGAGAGGAGGGTCGCTTGGTTCCCTTGGATTATCAAGGCATCCCACTGATGAGCATTGGATTCGTTGTACCACCCGGTGAGGCAATCATTTGGCGTGGCCCGATGTTGCACAAATATATTGAGATGTTCCTCGGCCATACAGCCTGGGGCGATTTGGATTATTTAATTATCGACATGCCACCCGGAACCGGTGACGTTGCCTTGAGTCTCTCTCAAATGATTCCTTTAACGGGTAGTGTCATCGTTTGCACTCCCCAGGAAGTCGCCTTGATTGACGCCATTAAAGCCGTGGGGATGTTTCGCAAAG
>JBGTHU010000429.1:0-2380 GCA_041745975.1 Mariniblastus sp. | reverse complement strand
CGAAGTCGGCGGGGGGGACCTACAACGGTTGAAAACAATCTCTCAACAGATGGACGAAGTATTTAAGTTGGGATAAAGATTGGACTCATTTCTGACGTCGACTGACAAATGTATGGATCAACCAAGAACTATTTTCGATTTGACCGGTCGCACGATTGGAGACTACGCGATCGTAAGGCGATTGGGCCGCGGAGGAATGGCGGAAGTTTATCTTGCCAACCAGCAATCACTGGAACGTAATGTTGCGTTTAAAGTGCTCAAACCGGAATTGGCAAAAGACGAATCGTATGTCCGTCGTTTTCATCAAGAAGCCAAATCGGCCGCGACATTGGTACATGCCAACATCGTTCAGATTTTCGAAGTCGGACAATTTGAAGACCTGCACTTCATCGCTCAAGAGTATGTCAACGGGCGCAACTTAAGGCAGTTCATTGATCGTCATGGGGCCGTTGAACCAATCATGGCCTTCAATTTGATGTTTCAATGCGGGATGGCCTTGCAAAAGGCCGCTGAGTTCAACATCGTGCATCGAGATATCAAGCCGGAAAATATTTTGATTTCTTCGAACGGAGATATCAAGATTACCGACTTTGGCTTGGCTCGGGTGAATAACGACCGTAAGCGGCAGGCTTTGACGCAGGTTGGCATCACCATGGGAACGCCTTTGTACATGAGTCCGGAACAGGTCGAAGGTAATTCACTTGACTCGCGCAGCGACATTTATTCGCTGGGCGTGACGATCTACCATGCACTGGCGGGCAAGCCACCCTATGAGGGTGAAAATGCCCTGTCCATCGCGTATCAGCATGTTAAAGGTTGCGCCTTTCCGTTGGAGAAAATCCGCCCTGATGTACCGGTTGAGCTCTGCCGGACGGTACATCGGATGATGGAAAAAGATCCGGCAATGAGACCCGCTAATCCCCGCGAATTCATTAAGGAATTGCAGCGAATCGACATCAAGGATGTGGGTGATTGGAATCTGATCATGCAACAATTGGCTTACTTTGAAACGGGTAAAGTTACCACTGGTGACCCAATGACTGTCCCCCAAAATAGACTGACGGGGCGTTTGCAAGAACTTTGGAGGGGACAAGGGATTCCTTGGTGGAAAAAACCGCGCAGCTTGATTGGCATTTTGGGTTTGTCCGTGTTTGCCGCCATCGCCGGTTTGTCAATCAATCACTACACGATTCCTGAATTTCCCTTGGACATGGAAGTCCAGCCAGGATTGTCCATTCCCCGTCAACAGAGAATCGAACAACAATTCTTTACGGCCTCTCTGGCAACAGCAGGCGTCATGGAAACCGAAAAAAAAATTGAATATTGGCAAGCGGTAATTGACTATTTTCCTTTGGCTTCAGCAGAACGCAAGAAATTAACCCTGCTTTACCATCAACGGGCTTTGGTGAGGATGGGCGAATTGTACCTCAACCAAGGACTATTCCCCCAGGCTTTAGAAATCTATCGACAGTTGGAAGCGGTTCCTGACGACGATTACCAACAATTTAAAGTGATCGGTGTTGCCGGCAAAATAATGGTCTACGATCGAGAGCCAGAATTGGCCGGTGGCCGGGACCGTCAGCAACAAATGATAAGGGACGCCTATCTTTCCATCGCCGGAGAGTTGGATTTGTTGAACCCCTACATGCAGGCTGAAATTGACTTGGTTCGCGAACGATTCTTATCCAATTGAGGGCAATGACGCGCTTTGCGGCTCTGGGGCTCAAACTGGCCGGTCAAAAATTCGGGTTGGCCGAATGCTTAAGGAAAGCCATATCCTGAAGCGAGAGCGCGGAATGGGCGTATTTCCCTCGCTCATGCCTCGGGTAAAGAATTTTGACAGCCCAAACTAATCCCCCTGATAGGTCTGACTGTTCGACGCGGCCGGTATTGAGTTTTTTTGGTCGACTGCTCCATCAGCCAATTGGTAGCTGCGATGCGGTTGGGGGACTGCCGAGGGATGGATAGGTCACGGGATTACTTTCGATTTGGCAGTAATGAATGGCATTTTTACCATTGCGTTTGGCGACATACATTGCTTCATCCGCTTTTTCCAACATTTGTCGGCTCATATCTAGTTCATTACCGGCCTTCACGGGAAAAGCCATGCAACAACCAATACTGACTGTTACAGAGATCGGGTTCCCTCCCCAGTCAAAACTCAAGTTCTCGACGGATTTTCGCACTCGTTCTCCGATTTCATTGACATTGCAAGGAGAAATATCGATCAGCAAAATTACCATCTCTTCGCCGCCGTAGCGAGCTAAGATATCAGCACTTCGAATCGATCGATTCATGGCCATGGCTACATTTTTCAAAATTTCATCACCGCAAGCATGGCCATAAGTGTCATTGACTGTTTTGAAATCATCAATGTCAC
>JBGTHU010000428.1:0-4954 GCA_041745975.1 Mariniblastus sp. | reverse complement strand
AGCGAGAAATCGACTAATGTTGGCTACAATGCGTTTACTGGCGAATACGTTGATATGTACAAGACGGGTGTCATCGATCCGGTGAAAGTAGTTCGAACCGCGCTGGCCAATGCGGCCAGTATCGCTGGCTTGTTGCTGACCACTGATGCCATGGTTTCCAACTTGGAAGACGAAGACAAGAAGCGACCCCGATCTGAAGGTGTCGTAGCCTAGTGGTGATTTACATTGTCGGCAGGAAAGATCGTTTTTTCTGTAAGAATTATGAAAATTCGGTCTGGCCGCGACTTTGAAATGTTACTCCTATCCCAAAAAATTTAACCAACAAAAAGCAGGATCGGTAGCATTCGATCCTGCTTTAGTTCTTTTGAGCATTTCGATCAATAACGAGGTTTCATCGGATGGCAAAACGCGATTATTATGAAGTGCTGGGGGTTTCGCGTGAATCCACGGAGCGAGAAATCGCAAAAGCCTACCGTAAGTTGGCCGTCAAGTTTCATCCCGACAGCAACCCTGGTGATGAGGTGGCCAGCCGAAAATTTAAAGAGGCAGCTGAGGCCTATGAGGTTCTCAGTGACCCTCAGAAAAAAGAAAAATACGACCGCTTCGGTCATGCTGGTTCCGATGGTCACGGCCATCCGTTCAGCTCTGCCGAAGATATTTTTAATGCCTTCGAGGACTTCTTCGGTGGTCAGGGGGGAATGTTTGGCGACATCTTTGGACGTGGCGGTGGAAGTCGTGCTCGCCGAGGGGCCGATGTCCGCGCCGATGTCACTCTGACCCTCGAAGAGGCCGCCAAGGGAGTCACTAAAGCCGTGCGGTTTGCCAGACACGCTCCCTGCGATGATTGCGAAGGAACTGGTGCGGAGGTCGGAAGTGATGTAGTCTCCTGCCAACAGTGTGGCGGTCGAGGTCAAATTTTGCAGGCGGCTGGAATCTTAAGAGTCCAAACGACTTGCCCGGTCTGCCGCGGCGAAGGCCGTATCGTTGTCCGACCGTGCCGCTCCTGTCAAGGTCAGGGGCAACGCAAAGCGACCGTGACTCTGGAGGTCAAAATTCCCGCTGGAATCGATGACGGCATGCGAATCCGGCTCAGTGGAGAAGGGGAAGCGGGGCCCCATGGAGGCCCTCACGGTGATTGCTATGTCTTCGTATCCGTTAAACGGCATAAGTTGTTCCATCGCGACGGCCAACATTTGATTTTGGAAATGCCAATCTCCTACACGCAAGCCGCCCTGGGAAGTGAAATCGAAGTTCCCACTCTCGATGGCTCAGAAAAACTGAAGATCAAAGCTGGCACCCAGTCAGGCGAAGTGTTTAAGTTGAACAACTGTGGTTTACCTCACCCTCAAGGGGGTGTCCGCGGTGATTTGTTGGTCCAGACCTTTATCGAAACACCTAAGAAGATCTCTGTCGAACAGGAACAACTGCTGCGGCAATTGGCGGAGCTGGAGCAGGTCGAAGTCCTGCCCGCTCGAAAGAATTTTCTTTCAAGAATAACTGAATATTTTGCGGCTCAATCCAAGTAATCGATATCAACCCAGCATGAATAATTCTCACCAAGAAAAATTCCCCGAGGATGACCAAAAAAAATCCAACCCGTCTTCGGCGTTCCCTCCGAAAAATTCGCCCATTGGAAATGCTCATGGCGACGAATTGCTAACCCCCGATCAATTTGAACAACCCGTTTTCCACGAAATTCCCGCTGATGATCACTCGCTGGAGGAATTGCGGATGAAACTTGCCGACGCGGAAAAACAGACCTTGATAGCCAAAGCGGATCTGGATAATTTCCGCCGCCGCACCCGCAAGGAGATGCAAGACCAACTCAAATATGCTTCATTGGATTTGATCGTCAGTATCTTGGACGCTCATGATAATTTGATGCGGGCGGTGGAGGCTTCAAGGCAAGAAGGCCATGTCGGAGGCTTGTTGGAGGGGGTCGAAATGGTTGGGAAACAAATCATGCATACCCTGGAACAAAGCGGCTGTCGCCAAATTCCCTCGGAACCGGGAGAATCCTTTGACCCCGCGCTACATCAAGCTGTCCAAATGCAATCCAGCGACCAATACCCTGCCAATACGATCATTGCCGACTATCGGTCGGGGTATCTATTGCATGATCGCGTGGTGCGTCCCGCCCAAGTTGCCGTCTCATCAGGTAGCTAAGAGACGCGAGCTGGCAAAGGGTTTTGAGAGAAAGAAGTTCGGGTATCCCCTATTTAGACAGTGACATTTTACCAGTAAAACCATGCCAACCTACGACTACGAATGCAGTGCCTGCGGGCACACTTGGGAATTGTTCCAAAATATCACGGCCGATCCAATCAAGAAATGTCCCGCATGTAACAAGAGAAAAGCCGTTCGCCAGTTTGGTACGGGTGCGGCACTGATGTTCAAGGGGTCGGGGTTTTACGAGACCGACTACCGTAGCGACTCTTATAAAAAAGCGGCCCAAGCCGATACCAAAAAACCGGAATCAGACAAAAACTCCGGCGGTAAAACCGACTCGAAAAGTTCGGACGGAAAAAGTTCGACATCCAGCGATCGCCCCGCCGCCGAGAAAAAATCGGGTGCTGCGGATTCAGCCAGCGGAAAGAGCAAGGCCAATAAAAAAACGTCTGATTGAGGGCCGCTCACTTAGTTAAACAGGAAGTGGCAAATGTCACCGTCCTGCATCACGTAATTTTTCCCTTCGACACGCATTTTACCCGCCTGTCGAATTTTGGCTTCACTCTGATGTTGTTCCAGGTCGGTCAGGCTGTAAACTTCGACTCGAATAAAACCTTTTTCGAAATCGGAATGGATCACACCTGCGGCTTGGGGAGCGGTAGCGCCGCGTAGGATCGTCCACGCACGGACTTCTTTTTCACCAGCGGTAAAATAACTTTCCAGTCCCAAGGTACGGTACGCTTCTCGAATCAAAACATTCAGTGCGGGTTCCTGCAGGCCCACGGCAGCTAACATTTCCGGTTGTTCTTCGGGTTCGAGTTCAGCGACCTCGGCTTCCAGTTTGGCACACAGGGCCACCAATCCGGCTCCCACTTTGGCCGCATGTTGGCGAACCTGATCGACCAACGGATCTTGGCCGGCCAAGTCGTCTTCGGCCACGTTGGCGACATAGAGAATCGGCTTGAGCGTCAACAAGCCAAAGCTCTTGATGACCTTTCTTTCGGAATCATTAAGTTCTAGATTCCGCAGCGGCAATTCTTGTTCCAAGTGGCTCAACATCCGGTTGATCACGTCGACTTGCGCGATCGCTTCTTTATTGCCCGTACGAGCTGATTTTTGGGATTTCTGTAACGCGGTCTGCAGTTGCTCGATATCGGCCAGCATCAATTCGATTTCAACGGTTTCGATATCCGCCAATGGCTCGACTTGCCCGCTGACATGAATTACATCGGGATCGTTGAAACAGCGGACGACCTGGATGATCGCATCGACTTGACGAATATGGCTGAGGAACTTATTTCCCAATCCTTCCCCTTCGCTGGCCCCTTTGACGATTCCCGCGATATCGACCAATTTGACGGTTGCCGGTATCACTTTTTGGGGTGGGATGAAGCGGGTGATTCGCTGCAGTCGATCATCGGGAACCGCAACGACTCCTTCATTCGGTTCGATTGTGCAAAACGGATAATTGGCGCTGGCTGCGGATTGGGAACCCGTGAGCGCATTAAACAAGGTACTTTTACCAACGTTGGGCAAACCAACAATTCCAGCTTCCATCGGGGATTCAGTATTTCAACAATTGAGAAAGATCGGTCGGTTCAAAAACGATTTATAAACCATTGACCGCCAAATGGTAGAAAAATTCAGTTTCACTGAAAGGGGGAACATGGTAAACCGAGGTGAAACGGGTCATTAAGATATGCGTGGGCCAGGTACGCGGGGCGTTGGTTTTAGATGCCGATTTTGAATACCGGGACGTTGAATTTTGTCTTTTGGGTGGAGATGATCGGATCGCTCGAATAACTCAATCATGCTTTCAGGCTAATTCCACCTTCGTTCTGATGGATTTTTGTAACCGTTTGCAGGAATGTCGAACCATTGTCTTAAATTGTTCCGACCAATCGATGGTGGCATCAACGATCGGCGTAGACTTGCGTGGCGGCTTCTTTAGTAACGGACGCTTGGCGGCCGTCGGTTTCCAATTTTAGCACGACCCGATGATCGCCCGGTGCTTGCCCACGTGCGCGGATAATCACTTGAAGTTGCTCGCCCGGTTTCAGACTGGCGATCGGTGCGAACTGAATCGACTGGCCCGAGATTTGGTGCTGCAGATTTCCTTCGACCGAGCCCGGACTTAAACCGTTGGCGAATTCGGCTGACAGGCGAACATTTTCAGCTACGATCGTACCTTGATTGACCAACCTGATTTGGTATGCCGTTTCGGCTCCCACTTCAATCGGATCGATCAGGTTTTTGATATCAAAATAGATGTCCGCCACATGTTCCACGTCCAGCTGTTGCGTTTCCGAGGCTTTGATCCCTTGATCGGCCGCGATTTCAAATTGAATATTTTGCTGTCCGATTTCGGTCGGCATCGTGGCCAATTCGACTTGCCCATCGAGTCCGGTTGGTAGCTGTGCCATGCTCCAGAAAACGGCGTGTCGTTGCGGAACGTACCTTCCTTGATTATTGGCGCTGACGAATTTTAATCCGCTGGGGAGCTTGGCGACCAATTCCAAGTTGGTGGCGGCTGCGGTTCCTTGATTGGCAATTGTCAAGGAGTGAACTGCTTGGCGATTGAGGAAGCGTCGCGAGGGACCGTCGAGCGATAGTTTAAGTGCCGGCGAGACGACTTCGATATCAATTTCATGTTGCACCCGTTGATCTCCTTCGGCCATGGCGATGATTCGATTTTTTAACTTGCCGACCTTGACTGCTTTGAGGGGTAACTGCACGCGTCGGGATTGGCCGGGGGCCAAGGAACCGACTTCATACTCTAATTCGC
>JBGTHU010000427.1:0-6217 GCA_041745975.1 Mariniblastus sp. | reverse complement strand
CCCGGTCAATAGCGGCTGATTTCGTTGCATTGAATTTATTTTCGATTTTAAGTTTCCTGGATCTTTTACCGCTTCGGTGGTCGGCTGATAGGAACTTGCATCCCATTGGCGGCATCTCGGACCTTGTTGAGACAAGTTCTCAATAAGATAGTCGAAAAATAAGAGCAGAGCAAGGGATGTTACAAAGACTTTTCCGAAACAATTCAAACCTAGAGGCCCCTAAACAAGGGGGTTAACCCTTTGGCGGCGAGCGATTTATCGAAGTATTTGGTTTCGCCAGAGAGGGCAAACCCCTTCTTCAGATAGCTCATATCAATGGAGTGCTGGCTTGAGTTCACGCCCTTTCAGGTTGCTAAATGAGCGAGACTTAACTAAGATTTCGGTATGAGAAAACTTGCCCTGATTTTTCTGATGCTGATCGGCTTGGTAGCCTGCCCGTTCCGTTGCCAATTAAAATTGGTAACTGGCGCCCAGGATCAGATTGCGTCATGCGGTTCAGGTTGCTGCAGTTTCTCTAGTTTCTCTCAAACTCAAGCCGCTCAAACAGAACCCGGCCCGCTTGAAACAAGCCCGCTTGAAACGCCCAGCCGCGGCCTACCTTACGATTGCGGATGCCGGGATTGCATCTGTTGTGGAGCGATCGCTGCCACCGACAGTAAAGCGACTTGCTCGTTGGCGGTGGAAAATGATTGGGCCTATCCGATCGATTTCTCTTGCTTCCGCGCCGCCGATAGAGAATTGAAACTCTCTTTTGGCGTCTCCTCTCTGCCTGACCCGGGCGAAGGTTTGCCTCATTGGGGGCGACAATTGCGCATAGCCCTGGAATCTTGGCTGATTTAGTTGGCCAAGTGTGGGGCCTTTCGACCCGAAAAAGGAATTCGAATTTGACGTTGCTTTTTAGGATCGTCCTCCCCGCTCTCGCTTTCACAGTCCTGCACTCCCTCTGTTTCTGTTTCACGAGTCAAGCATGTTGCTACCCTGGGAATATGGTGTTCGCAATTTAGCCCGACGGCCCGTTCGTACCGGGTTGACGTTGTTTGCGCTGGCTACCGTTGTGACGTTGATGCTGGTCGTGATCGGATTCATCCGTGGCCTGGAACGATCGTTGGCCATTAGTGGTGATCCGAACGTAGCGTTGGTATTTTCATTGACGGCTGAAGATAATCCTGAAAATTCATCGATTCCCGCCAACATACCCGATTTACTTGCAGCGACGATCGAAGGGGTGTCGGAAAATTTTGGAAACCAAGCCGTTTCAGCGGAGTTGTTTCTGGCAACACGGGTGACCAACGAAGCAGGTCATCAAGGATTTGGGCTGATCCGAGGCGTAACCAATCAGGCCCCTCAAGTACGTCGGAACCTGCGACTGGTGGAGGGACAATGGCCCAAGGCGGGAGAAGTTTTGTTGGGGCGATTGGCAGCTACCAAAATGGGACAAACAACAGCCCGCTTGAACATCGGAGATCGATTGGATTTCGAAGGGGAAAGCTGGACGATCAGCGGTCATTTTATCGCCGATGGGGCTGCTTTTGAGTCCGAAGTTTGGTGCCGATTGGAGGATTTGCAATTGGCCACCAAGCGTCAAGATCTTAGTTTGGTTGCCCTCTGGTTGGAGAACCGACGTTCCCTTGGCGAGGTTGAATTATTTTGCAAAGAACGCTTGGATTTAGAATTGAGTGCGATCAGCGAATTGGACTACTATCGCGGCCTACAACAGTTTTATAAACCGGTGCGTTGGATGGCTTGGACCGTTGTGTGGATGGTGGCCGGAGCCGGAATATTCACGGGTCTAAACATGATGTACGGATCGGTGGCGGGACGCATCCGGGAAATTGCCACGTTGCGAGCTATTGGATTCCGCCGGCGAGCAGTTCTAATTGGGCTGATGCACGAGGGGTTGCTGATGGCCGCTTGTGCGACGTTGTTCGCCGGGTTGATGGCAGTGATGTTCGTCGATGGGTTCGCCGTGAAATTTACCATGGGGGCTTTTCGCTTGAGAATTGATAGTTTGGCGCTGATGATCGGTTGTGGCGTGGGATTATTTTTGGGAGTGGCCGGGGCGATTCCACCCGCAATCAAAGCGTTGCGGGCTGAAATCGCCAATGGGTTGAAGTCGAGCTGAAATCAAACTGCTGCAATGTTAATCAAATCGTATTAGTTAAAAAGGAATTAAAAATGAAGAAGTTGTTTTTTTTGTTACTCGCTACCGGGGTCGTGGCATTGTGGGGATGCAATCTTTCCACCACTCCAACTTCAACCCCAACTTCAAACATCTCGCAGAATTTCGCCCCCCAATTTATTGCCGCCGTCGAACCGGTTGATCCCTTTTCGGTCGGTGCAGCCCGCCAATCAGCGGAACACGATCAAGCGATCAGTATTGAAGGTCGTATCGGAGGAACTCCGCAACCGTTTGTCAATGGATTGGCCGCATTCACGATGGTCGATTTTTCCATACCCGATTGTTGCGGAGCTGAATGCACGACCCCTGAATGTTCGCCAGCCGAATTGGCACAAAACATCGTTACCGTCAAGTTCGTCGATCAAAACAAAAAAACATTGACAGTCGACGCCCGGGAATTGCTAAACTTGAAAGAAAAAGATGCCGTTGTTATCGATGGGCTGGTCCAACGAGACCAGCATGGAAACTTCACGGTGCTGGCCAATAAAATTTTTATTCGACCCAATCAGTAAACAATGGATACGAATCAAGTTGACTTGCGAGGTTTGGCGGTTCAGCGAGAACCGTCAACGGAACTTCCCGGGCCACCCGTTCGCTGGTTTTCCAGATATCTTTTTCCAGCCGGTCTGCTGTTTGGGTTGCTGGGGCTGTTGACGTTTTCCGTGGGCGATCAATTACTGCCGGTCACGCCAGTCAAAGTGATCAACGTGGTCGTCAAACAAGCCGACACTTCGGTCGCCGGAGCCCCCTTGTTTCAGGCTCCCGGTTGGGTCGAGCCACGTCCGACACTAGTCAACATCACCGCACTGACCGAGGGGATCATTGACCAGTTATTCGTTGTCGAAGGTGACTACATCAGCAAAGGCCAAATGATCGCTCGCTTGATCACAGCCGACATGGATTTGGAAAGGGAGCAAGCTGAAAATCTGATCGCGATTCGCCAAAGCGAACTCGATCGCAGCAAAGCGGAACGGGATGGATTGGAAATGAAGTTCAAATTTCCGGTTCATCTGGAAACGAACTTGGCAGAAGCAAAATCCCAATTGGCGAAAACCAAAACTCTACGCGGACAGGTTCCTTTCTTGATTCAATCGATGGAGGCCAAGGTCAAATACGCACTTCAAAACTGGGAGGGCAAGCAGGCGTCGCAGGGAGCCGTTGCCCAACGATTAATTGTTCAAGCAGAACAGGAGTACCACTCCCTGATGGCGGAACTGACAGAGTTGAGACAGCGAGGCGATTATCTGGATCAAGAAATTTCCGCCTTGCAAGAACGAAAGACAGCCCTTCAGCGGCAACTGGAACTGCGAGTCGATGAATTGCGGTTATGGAATGAAGCCAAGGCGCGTGTCGATGCGGCTCAGTCGTTGCTGCAAGAGGCCCATCTGCAACGCAAGCAGACCGAACTGCGACGCAGCCGAGCGGAAATTGCGGCCCCTATGGATGGCAGAATCCTCCGCTTAAAAGCCGCCCCCGGTTCCAGTGTCTCCGATGCGGGGATTCATGGAAACTCCACGATCGCCGAAATGTATGACCCCCAGAATCTGCAGGTCCGCGCCGACGTGCGATTGGAAGATGTTCCCAAAATCACCTCCGGTCAACCGGTAGAAATCCGCACCGCCTCGTTCGATCAACCGATCGAAGCGATTGTCTCTCACCTGACCAGCGTCGCCAATGTTCAACGGAATACCTTGGAGGTCAAAGTCACGTTGTTGAACCCTCCTGATACGGTGAAACCGGAAATGTTGGTTACCGCGACCTTTCTCGCTCCCTCTTTGGACAGCGCGATCATTGAAAATGAACCCGAATCGGCCCAGGCAATTTTCGTTCCGATCTCCCTGATTGTCGATCGAGAAGGATCGCAGGCGATTTGGATTGTCAGCCATGACCGTCGATCCCAACTACAACCGATAGAGACAGGAAACAAATATTCCGCGGAATTGATTGAAATAAAATCCGGCTTGCGACTGACTGACAAATTGATTGCCAGCGGTACCGAACAATTAAAATCGGGGCAACGAATTCGCGTTTCCCAATTTGACTGACGGCCATATAAAATAGAGATCATTCTTTCTCTTAAGGAAAGTATACCTTGAAAATTGGGTAACCGTTCGCGGAGAGGAAGTGGGGCCGAGGCTCCCGAGGCTCCCGAGGCCCCTTACCTAAATACAGATTTCGATAGAAAGAAAACTCATGGCACTGGTTGAAATTCGAGACGTTACCAAAACCTTTCAAAAAGGAGACCAAACGATCATTCCGCTGGATCAAGTCAGCCTGGACATTGACGGCGGTGAGTTCGTTTCCTTGATGGGCCCCAGCGGTACGGGAAAGAGTACGTTGCTGAATCTACTGGCCGGAATCGATCGGGCCAGTTCGGGCTCGATCAAGGTGGCAGGGGTCGAATTGACTCATTTATCGCGAGCTAAATTGGCGGACTGGCGAGCGGTGAACCTGGGCTATATCTTCCAAACACACAACTTGATTCCTGTGCTGACCGCTTACGAAAATGTGGAACTGCCAACATTATTGTTAAAGATCACACGCGCTGAACGACGGCGACGAGTCGCTTTGGCATTGGAGGCCGTCGGTTTGACCGATCGAGCCCAACACTACCCGCGACAACTTTCCGGCGGACAAGAACAACGCGTCGGTATCGCTCGCGCGATTGTCACTCACCCCCAAATTGTCGTCGCCGATGAACCGACCGGAAGCTTGGACGCCGAGACCAGCGAACAGATCAAATTGTTGTTGCAGCGGTTGAATCGAGAACTGAATATTACCTTGCTGTTGGTGACTCATGACCAAGGAATGGCCAGCATCGCCGGGAGACGGTTACTGCTCGATCGCGGCAAGATGGTTGAGTTGTCTCAAACGGTACCTGGGCAGACCCCTCCGCCTGCACCGCCTGCAACTTCGCAAATCGCATCGACGACATAAGGAAGATTATCATGTTCAGCTACATCATCAAAACCTTGATACGGCATCGAGCCAGAACGTTGTTGACGATTGCAGGCACCGGAGTCGCGTTGTTTGTGTTCTGTTTCGTGGAAGCGGTTCAGCAGGGAATGCACCGCCTCACGTCCGACGCGGAAACCGATCGCAGCTTGGTGGTATTTCAAGAGAATCGGTTTTGTCCCTCCACCAGTCGGCTCCCTTTGGGGTACGCACAGGAGATCGCCAAACTCGACGGAGTGCGAGAGGTGATGCCGATTCAGGTCTGGACCAACAATTGCCGCGCGAGTTTGGACGTGATCGTCTTTCATGGCGTCGATCCCCAACAGTTGCGGCGTCATCGTAACTTGCAGTTAATCAGTGGTGACTGGGAACCGTTAATGAGTCAACGAAACAGTGCCATCGTCGGTCGCAATGTGGCCCACCGCCGGGGCTTGCAGGTCGGCGACCAATTTGCGATCGGGCCTTTGACGGTTCAGGTCGCCGGTATTTTTTGCTCCTCGGTGCCCGGGGAGGACGGTTTGATTTTTGCGCCGCTGGATTATTTGCAATTCGCTTACGGTTCCGAACAAGCTGGTTTGGTAACGCAACATGAAGTTGTCCTGAACGAAACCGTCGACCCCGATCAGATGGCGGCAGCAATCGACCAGTTACTTCGCTCCAATTCGGTTCCGACGAAAACCCGCCGCAAAGGAGCTTTTTTGGCCAACGCGGTTTCCGATTTAATCGACTTGATCGAATTCGCCAACTGGTTGGGATATGCTTGCGTGGGGCTGGTGTTATCGATCGTGGCAACCACCACCGTGATGAATGTACAAGATCGAATCAAAGAATATGCCGTTTTGCAAACGATCGGAGTCCGCCCCTTAAAAACGATGGGCTTGGTGCTGACCGAGTCGACTCTGTTGAGCGTGGTGGGTGGAGTGGTGGGGATTAGCCTGGCGGTCGTGTTTTTGTACTGGAGCCAGCTTTCGATAACCGCGGAAGGGGTCGCAATACCGATCGTCCCCTCCTCTGCGTTGGCGATTACGGCATTATTGATTTCGATATCCGTGGGAGTGGTGGCCGGTCTGCTGCCGGCCATTC
>JBGTHU010000426.1:0-1537 GCA_041745975.1 Mariniblastus sp. | reverse complement strand
ACGGATGTGGTATTCCCCAAGACCAGTTGACGTTGGCCGTCACTTCCCACGCGACCAGCAAAATTATCGACGCCGAGGATCTGTTTCAGGTTGGCTCGTTTGGTTTTCGGGGTGAAGCTTTAGCATCGATTACTGAAGTCAGCCAAGCGGTGATTCGGTCCCGTCCGTCCAGCCAAGAGTGTGGCTTCGAATTGGGAATTAACGGGGGCCATCATCATTCAATTCAACCTTGCGGTTGTCCCGTTGGAACCTCCATCGAGATCAAAGAGCTGTTTTACAATACCCCGGTTCGCGGCAAATTCTTGAAAACGCCCCAAACTGAGCGCGGCCATATCACCGAAGCGTTTACCCGTATCGCATTGGCCAATCCACAAATCGGCATGAATCTGCTGCACAACGATAAAGTTGTTTATCAGTTGCCAGCTACCGAAAATTGGGCGGAGCGGATTGATGCGTTTTTCGGCAGGGAGATTTCTGGGAGCTTGATCCAGGTTGTTAACGACGACCATCAAGTCAAAATCAGCGGTTATGTCGTCGATCCGTCGGTCAGCCGAGCCAACAATAGGATGCAATATCTGTTCCTCAACCGTCGCTATATCCGTGATCGCAGTTTGCAGCATGCCCTCAGTGAAGCTTACCGAGGGCTGTTGATGACGGGACGATTCCCGATCTGTTTTCTGCAGATGGAGATGCCGTATGAATTGGTGGATGTAAATGTCCATCCGGCGAAATTAGAAGTCCGGTTTCAGAACGCGGGGCAAATTTACAGCCAACTGCTTTCAGTGATCCGCAATCGGTTTTTGACCACGGACCTAACGGCCTATGCCCAACTGTCGAATCGCTCGGTTCCCGATTTCAAGCCCTTTCCCGGAGAAACTCAGTCTACCACGCATTCTTCGATGGGGCTCGAGCTGGGATCCAACCCAGTCCCCAGCGATTCGTTTGCCGCAGGTGGGATGACTAATCCAGCATCGGTTGCCGGTGCAAGGGCTGCTGCGCTGCAGCCGGATGGTCAAGCATCCCCATTCAGCTTACTCGCACCCCAGCAACCCGCTCGACAGACTCGACTTGAATTCCCCTCAATACCGGCGACAGAATTAGGGAATTTCTCAAGGAGTTCCGGTTTCCGTACCGAAGTGTCTTCTGCGGCAACATCGGCCAGTCACAATTCAGGGGGCGGTACGACCGGGCCCTTACCGATCGGTTCCCTACCTGACGCAGATCCATTTTCGGTTCCCGTTTCAGATCAATCGGCGACAGGCGGCGACGGATTGGCTTCAGTGGCTTCAGTACCCCGGCAAACGGAATCGAGCCATGCTGCACATGCTGCCCACACCGATCTCGGTTCCCCCAATCGATCGACCCTCCGCGTTCCCGCGCTACAAGTTCACAATACTTACTTGATCCAAGAAACAAATGAAGGGATGCTGGTGGTTGACCAACATGCTCTTCATGAACGGATTCTGTATGAACATTTGCGGAAAAAATTCGAAGCCGGCAATCTTGAGTCGCAGCGATTGTTGGTGCCTGAACCGGT
>JBGTHU010000425.1:0-1817 GCA_041745975.1 Mariniblastus sp. | reverse complement strand
TACCGTCGAATGCTGTTGAGACCGGAGAACTCCAGCTTGTTTGGCGCGAGAAGGGTGTTCCGATTCCATATCGATACACCGAATCTGTGTGTGACCAGATTCCAGAAACAATGGGCGCTCTACCAGAGGTTTTGGAGGGTTCATCGAAAGTCTTCCTGTTGAATTAAGACAAACGTTTCGTGGCTCAAATTGAGCCACGAAAACGTTTTTGACAGACAATTTTCGGTCTGCCTTCGAACCCCCCGGTTCCATCAAAACGTCAGCTGCTGCTTCACCATGAACAGCAATCCGATCCGCTCCGACAAAATCCGTATCGACCAATCTAATTGGCAAACTTTGGATAATCGTTAAAGTTTTACTCAAAAGGATATTTTTGCTATCATAGTCACGCTGTCAGATCGATGACTTGCTAGCAAAAAACAGTGACTCCAAGACGCTATCTGAAGGTGATTTAGCTTGCCACTTCAACGTAACAGAATTAAAGTCCAAGGCATCGTTCAGGGAGTCGGCTTCCGTCCGTTCGTCTACCGATTGGCTGCCGAATTGGACGTTGATGGATGGGTATGCAATCATCCTGATGGAGTAACAATTGAGATTCAAGCGGAAGCCTCAGTAATCGAAACGTTTTTGAGTCGCTTGCTTCTATCGGCCCCTCCTCTTGCTTCTATCGATCGTGTCGAGACAGAGCAGATCGATTTGGTTGCTGAAGCGAGTCAGTTTAAGATTCAGGAGAGTCGTACCGGACATTTATCGCCCGCCACGGTACCAGCCGACCAAGCGGTTTGCCCAGCATGCTTGCAAGAGATGCTGGCATCCAACGATCGACGTTTCCGATATCCATTTATCAATTGCACTCAGTGCGGTCCTCGTTTTTCGCTGATCCAACGACTTCCCTACGACCGTCCCAATACGACGATGGTCGGATTCGAACTGTGTGCCGATTGCACCCGAGAGTATTCCGCTCCCAGCGACCGACGTTTTCATGCACAACCTATCGCCTGCCCACAATGTGGCCCCCAAGTTTGGTTTGTCGATGTTTACCAAGTCAATCGTCCCGGAATCGTGGCCAAACGGGTGGATAATTTATTTCAGCCAGATCATTCTGAAGTGCGAGGCGATGCGGCGATTCAACAAACCATTGGCACGATTTCAGCTGGCGGCATTGTGGCGATTAAGGGAATTGGTGGGTTTCACCTGGCTTGCGATGCCAGCAACGATTCCGCGGTAGCTCGGTTACGGCAACGTAAATGTCGGCCCGACAAGCCTCTGGCAGTGATGGCAGCTGATCAACAAACGGCGTCACGTTTTGCCAAGATCAGTTTGGCCGAAAGTCGTTTGCTCAATAGCTCGGCTCGCCCGATTCTGTTATTGGAAAAATCGGAGAGTTATGACCTGGCCGACTCTGTGGCGTCGGGAAACTCGACCATCGGCGTAATGCTGCCTTACGCTCCGCTGCACTGGCTGTTGCTGAAAACAGGCGATTGCTGGGTAATGACGTCAGGAAATCAAGCAGACGAACCGATCGCGTATGAAAATGAAACTGCATGGCAGCGATTGAAATCGATCGCAGACGGTTTTCTTTTTCATGATCGCCCCATTCATGCAGTCTGCGATGATTCGGTGGTCAGGCTACTCGATCGACACGCCGTTGATTCACCCCTATTACCTATTCGCCGTTCGAGAGGTTACGTACCGCTGCCCATCCCCTTGAATTGGGGGGACGCTGCAACCCGCCCTGATAGGACAGGCGTCGATTCGCCTGCGAAGGTAGTGTTGGCCATCGGTGGCGAATTGAAAACGGCGTGTTGTTTGGGAAT
>JBGTHU010000424.1:0-4904 GCA_041745975.1 Mariniblastus sp. | reverse complement strand
TCAATAGCTTTGGGAATGGCCAATCCGGAGTATTCAGACAGCCTCCCTACGGTAAGAAGTTTGCGATCCTTCGTTCATCCCCACCCTGACAAAAATGCGTATCGTGATCAATAGAGACGAAAAAATCGGTTTTATCGTGCTGCTTGAGTTAGTTCAATTCGCATTCACTCGCAAAACGATTATTTTTTTGCGAAAAGGTAGATACAATTGATTAAACTATTTATGCTCGACTACAATGAAACCAACGAAGGTTCCCGTTAATCAAATTATTAGTATCGAACTCGTGATGGCCCAAACAATGAAAGTTAGCTCTATTTTGAAAATGTTGAAAAAACTTCGATCGAATCGTCCGTTATTCAAAGTCAATGATGTTATTCGATTGACAGCATTTTTGTTCGTTTGTTTAACCAGCACCTTCGCCTTGGCACAGTCGGCCAGAACAGAACAACAGCTTGATCGCTCCGGACTGAGATCGATTTGGTTCAACTCAGTCGGTATTGGTAGCGGCGGGAAAATCGTTGACTGGCATTTGAATGTAAAGCAAGGTATTTCAACCAGCTTTGTTCGCATTCAAGCGGGAACGTACAACGAAACAATATCCGAGTATGACATTAACGCGTTTGGCGAGCCGTGGGGATTGGACGGTTTAGTTGAGCAAGCTGACTTGCGTCGCGAGATCATTGAAGCTCAACTGGCAAGTCGAGGACAGAACATTCCCGTCACGGTCGATCAATACTCGCTACCTAAATCTTCGATTTATATTTTGGGCAGCAACAACGTCTTGACTTCTCTCGATGCGGATTCTGGAAGACAAAACTGGTCAGTCACCTTTGGATCGACACAATTGCCCAGCATTGGAGTCGGCTCGAGTGATAATCATGTCGCCGCCATCAATGGATCACGGGTCTACTGTTTTGATGCAATGTCTGGCAAAGAACTTTGGTCACGCAGTTGTAGAAATGCAGTGGTTAATTCACCGGTTGTGGCACCCAACAAGATCTTTGTTCCCTTAATCGACGGTCGCATAGAAGCATTCCAGATTGACAATGAAGGGCTCGATTCTTACGTGATCTTTGGTACGGGCAAGCCCACTGCGCGACCCCTATTGACCGAAAACACGATCTCGTGGCCGACGACAGCGGGACATTTAAATGTCGCTCCTATTGAAGGACGATATGAAAAATATATGCTTTATCGGTTGAAAGCATTTGGAGGAATCGACGATAGCGCGGTCAGCGACGGCAAACGGCTGTACGCAACCTCACGACGGGGGTTTGTTTATGCGATCGATGAAAAGTCAGGGAGACTGGATTGGCAAACGCCGCTGGGTGTTGAAATTTCTCAATCCCCCTACGTGTTAGGGAACTATGCCTATGCCATTTCCGACGATGGAAGGATGTATAAATTAGACACACAAACCGGTGAATTCGCCTGGGATCAACCCGTTGAAGGAGTCGGCCGGTTTATCGGGGCCAGCCAAAATCGATTGTATGTCACCGATCGAGGACGTTCTATGTTGACCTTGGAACCCGAGACTGGGGCCGTCCTATCATTGGTGGAAAAAGCGGACGTTCAATTTGTATTGGTCAACAAAGCGACTGACCGACTGTATGTAGCGTCGAGCTTAGGATTGGTTCGCTGCATCCACGAAATAGGTCGGCCAATCCCGTATTTTCACTCCGATCAATTCGATAACTTGGCTTCGAAGTTGTTGAATCCTAAGGGGGATGCTAATACGGCAGAAGTCGAGGAAATGGCGAATCCCTTTATGAAGTCGACTGATCCGGAAAATCAAGCAATACCGGCCAACCCCTTTGAAACCGACCCGTTTGCGACAGATCCACCATCAGAGAATGATCGAAATCCTTTTGAAACGGGAACTCAAGGCGGAACTCAAGGCGCGGGCGACTCGCCTCCCGCAGGCTCACGCCCCAAAAATTCCAAAAATGACCTTGATCCATTCGGATAAAAGAACGAGGTATCCTCTAAACGGTTAAATTCATTCAACACCATTGTTTCAATGCCGTTGTTTCAATGCCGTTTAAGAGAGCGTTTTTTACGCTTACTCGGGGCAAATTGTCGTTGCAACCGCCGCATGGTCAACCAGTACCGCGGGTTCGCCCAATCGGCAAACATCAGACGGCGATATCCACAACAGCGACAATAAAAAGGCCCCAGCCAGTGGTTCAATCCCAGCGACAAACCGGTCAACAAACCATGATACCATCCGACTTTATAAGGTAGATGTGATTCCAGTCGATTGCAATGGAAACAGTACAAGTCTCGCTTCTTTTTTCGAATCGTTGCGTTTCCCGATTCTTCTTGGTGATAAATCTCATTCATTATCCGAGACTCTTCTACAAACAAATCATCTTCAATCAATCGATGAGTCATTGAAGAATCGAAAGGTTGCTTGCTTGAATTCTCAACGGGCCAGGATTTAGCGTTTTCCTGAAACCTCGGGGCGGAATCTTCCATCAAAATCCAAATCGTGTTAAAGAAGATTAAACAAAAATTGAAGTAGTTGAAAAAATCGACTACGGAGGTGAAGTGGAGACTGTAGTGAGTGGAAGAAAGTGAGCCAGCGGAGAAACTTTAAACAAATTTTAACAGATTTTCTCAAACCATAAAAACTATTGTTAACTGAAAACAAATTTAATTTTAATCAACAAAGCGTTACTAATTTAGGTCGTGGCGACGAAAAATCAAATCGAATCCTCTCAAAATGCGACAAATTCGCATAATTTTTCACAAAAAATCGGCGAATGTGTAACTTTACCCTCTTTTTTTAATTTTCCCGCCGAAGTGAGCATGGCAAAATGCACTCCAAGACACAAGCTATGAAAAATAAACGAGGCAATTATCTGTGCAATTAATGTGCCATCATTAATGAGTCATCGTCCCCGTTCATCATCGCGTTTAGCTCGCAGCGATTGTGCGATTATGAGTCCGCTTTCACCAGTTTCCTCCGAGTGGTTGACGTTTAATAAGGCAAGCGCGGTTTGTTGAATCCCTCCATCAAACCTCAACATCGTGAACGGCCACGTTTAATTTCCCAAACAGGCACGGTTAACCCATGATGCGTTTCAGTCGACCACAGTGGCAGTCCACAGTGTTACCAAAACAGCATTACTAACTATCCCTTGAAAAGCACATTAAAAGATTGAATCATCCGACAATGAATCATCCCCATCCAGTCCAATCAGTTCAGTCGCCCCAGCCAAATAAAAAAAACGAAACCGTATTTGAAGTATTTTATGACGGGGCCTGCCCTCTTTGCCGAAGAGAAATCGAATGGATTCGCAGAAAAGATCGACAATGCCTGCTGGTCTTTACCGATATCAGTCAACCCGATTTTGACGCGGGATCGACTGGCAAAACCTATGCTCAACTGATGGCGCGAATCCATGGGCGGTTCCCCGATGGACAAGTCATAGAAGGAGTAGAGGTATTTCGCCAGCTGTATAGTGCGATTGGGTTCCGCAACTTAGTTTTTTTCACTCGCGCACCGATTCTCAGTCAAATCTTGGGCCTTTCCTATCGAGTTTTCGCTCGACTAAGAACAAACCTTCCCGGCCGCCATTGCACTAAGTCATGTCAGGCGACTTCGGAAAAATCCATTTCGTCTCTCAGCAAGCGGTGAATGACTGATTCGGGATCGTGGTCATCGATCCAGCCTTGGGCGAATTGTTCCGCTGTTGCTGAATAATGGGAATAGTTTTCGACAATTTCGGTCAGAGCAGCAAGAACACACTCTTGGTTTGCCACAATCAATCCGACCGCTCCGGAAGGAAGATTTGTGGAGCGTTTTTCGCTCTCTAAATTTTGGTCAGGCTGACGAATGAAATCGAAAGCAAATTGATCGACACAGATCGTAGAATCTGAAAACGCATTTTTCAACGTTCCTCGAATTCTAGTTGCCATACTGTGATTGCTGAATAGGACTGAGACACCATTCGCTGTCGAATTCTTAGGCCCACGGATAAAGTTTCCCTCTTTGCGATGTCCTACTACTTTTGATTGTCGCTCAGTCACTTCTCCTTGGTCGTCCAACCATTCGACATCAACCTGGCAATAAACACCTTGCTTTACCGGCCACACCCAATCGAAACTCAGTCCAATTTGCTGGCATGTAGGAATCTCAAACTCAAATTGAAAACGATTGCGATCGTGATCAAATGATATTTTCCCTCCTGATGCCGGTGCGTTGTGCATTGACCATCCAACATCGGACAGACCGATTTGCTCAAACGAGTACTGTTCAATGATACGGGTTGCATAACGGAAGTTCGGTTCAGCAATCTGTTCGGCCAACCAACATCCCGACGGTACGATCACGGGTTTACCGGCTGCGAGCAATTCATTTAAAATCCCTGCACGACGACTATAGTAAACGCGACTGTCATAAAACAGCAATCCGATATCAGCCTCTCGAATAAATCGAGTGTATTCATCGCGAGGACGAGGATGAGGGAGATAAATAATGGGTGCCGACCCAACCTTGTCAAGCCGATCGTTTTCCCGAGTTGTCGTCGGAGATGAATGAAATTGCTGATCGTCATCTCGGCTCGTAATCGCAGCGTGTGTCGGCTGGGAGACAGAATCGTTTGGATCGTGGTTGACGGTGGCGGAAGGAAGCCGAATTTCCAATTTACTTTTTTTAACCCACGACCCGAACCATTGTCCTGTTCGGGGCCGTTGCACCACAAGTTGAATTTTTTGAGGTTCGAACAGTGTCTCCCAAGCTTGATTAACTAACTCTTGCAAATACCCGACCTGACCTTTTTCGCGTCGAATGCCTCCCGGACAAGCGATCTTCAAAGGAGACTCAACGGCGGCACTTTTTGGAGGATTGCCCCGCAACCAAGCCATTTGTGAATCCGCCTGTAAATCTTTCGTCGGCG
>JBGTHU010000423.1:0-5483 GCA_041745975.1 Mariniblastus sp. | reverse complement strand
GATGGCCATCTACGACCAAGCCATCGAAAAGGGGCTTGAGGTTCATTTGATTACCGATAGCGGTCGCACTGAATTTCACGGACAGCCCACCCGCACCTGTCTCGCCATTGGACCAGACGATGCAACCAAGATCGACCAAGTGACCGGGCACCTCGAATTGCTGTGATGCTTGTTAGCGTATCAGAGAGATAGAAAGCAAGGAAAACGCCATTGAAGATTTACCTTGATGATGAACGACCCATTCCGGACGGTTGGCATGGCTGTCGGTGGCCGGAAGAAGTCATTCAACTCTTGAAGGCGGGAGGGGTCACCCATCTGAGTCTCGATCATGACCTAGGCGACGACGCCCGCGGGACGGGTTACGATGTTGTTCTTTGGATTGAAGAACAGGTCGCCACCACCCATTTCCAGCCCCCCTCAATCGTCGTTCATTCGGCGAATGTTTCGGCACGAGCCAAGATGGAAGCGGGCCTTCGCAGCATTCAGAACCTTCGTTGCACCGATTGATTCAATGTCTATTTATATCAAGTGCTCCCTCCCGCTCGTCACTTGGCACTTAAACCGTACCGGTGATTGGAAAACTGCATTGATGCCCTTTATCGAAAACCCCTGCCTTAGGCTGTTAAAAAGAATTGAATGTTAGAAATTTAACAGAATAGAAGAGGGGTGGTGGGGAGAAAATTAGCTTTGACAGTCAACCGCCTGTCTCGCGTCCAATCTAACTCAGAGATTTTTCCGTCCCATTTCCGTCCCATTTAAGGCAAGGCAACTGGCTTGCTTAAGTTTGTCTGATTTGGAGCTCTTTCCATTTTGTGGTGCCGTCCAGTTCTCTGGTAAACTCCCATCGCAGGGCCTCGCCGATCACGATTTCGGCGGTGGTGTAAACCAGATTCTCTTTAAGCAAATGACCGCCGATTGTATTTCCGGTTTCGTCGCTGATGCCGATATGAAGATGGGAGCCATTTCGACTGACCGTGCCGGTTAGGCTTATGATCTCAAAGAAACCGGTTTTTCGAGTTCCATTCGGTTGGTTGGCAAACCGGAGATGATACTGGGTGAGGCTTCCCACGCAGGCTTTGATCCAGCCAGCTCCGATTCGGTGGTGCTGGGCATAGGTATCGATCTCCGTTTTCAAATCCTGGCCTGGCTGGAGTCGGAAGGCATGTATTTTTAACTGATCTTGTGGCATCTCATTCGGGTATCAACCGGTCCCAAGGCTATCAAAACAAAGACGATTGTTGTTCCAAAGAGTCTATTTTTATTTTCAAATTCTGCAATCCCTTATTTTTCCGCCGGGACGCGAAAGAAAACGTCGGCTTGGATGGAAGCCTGATCAATCTTTGCGTGGCAAAATGATCTAAGGCGTGAACGGTTACCTTTTCACTGCGACAACGCTAAGTACCACGTGCTGATGCGTTCCACAAAAAAGCAATGCATCCATTTGGATCGGATGGATTGACATTGAAAACCAGCCTGTTGTTTAGCACGGTGGTTGATTGGGGTGCTGGAAGTTATAGGTTTAGCAGCGCCTTAACGTTTCAAGTTGGTATAATGGGACAGCAAGGGTGAGACGAATCTTAGGCAATTGGGGGAGTGCTTCCCAATAGTTAGCGTAGTGACCTACAAAGGAATACTCATGAAATCGAAAATAATTTTTACAGCGGTACTGATTGTGATGGGGGCGGGTTACGTGGTTGCTGCTCAAGACCGGGTACTGTTCAGTTTCGAGAGTCCAGCATCTGCCCAACCCTGGCAGTCGGTCAATGACGGCGTGATGGGCGGACGCTCGGATGGCCGCTTTCGAATCAACGAAGACAAGAAGATGGAGTTTTTTGGCACCCTATCGCTGGCGAACAATGGAGGCTTTGCCTCAGTCAGAGCCAGTGCCAGCACCCGTGAAGGCAGCAACAGCACCCGTGCTGGTAATCTGGGACTAAACCCAGGGGACGTGATCGTCGCCAGAGTCCGAGGAGATGGCCGAGAATATAACTTCGATCTTTACGCTGGACGGGATTTAGGGGGATACGCCTACCGGCAAACCTTCGAGACTAAAAAAGATGAGTGGATCGAAGTCGAATTGCCGGTCGATGAGTCGGTTGCCAACTGGCGAGGCAAACTTTTCCCCAATCAAAAGCTCGATCCGACTAAAGTGACTGGACTTGGGTTTCTGCTGGGCGACAAGAAACCTGGGGCATTCAAGCTGGAAGTCGAATGGATCAAGGTCAGAAAACCACTCGCTGAGACGGATGGAAAAATCAATGCGAGCGGAGAAGGACCATGCTCGATCACCGAGTTTAACATTTTTGGTTGATAGGTTCAAAAAATGATGCACGAAAATCCCTTCCAAATTCGGCAACTGGCCGACGAACTACCGGCACCCGAATCGGGTAAGCGAAACATCGTCTTGATCGACGATGACCAAGTAAAAGTTGTGCTGTTCGCCTTTGCCGCTGGAGAGGGCCTTAAAGAGCACGTGGCACCGCTGCCAGCGATCATCCAAATCATCAAGGGGGAAGCGGAACTGACCGTCGGCGAGCAAAGGGTTCCGGGGAAATCGGGAACTTGGATTCAGATGGCCATCAAGACCCCCCACAGCATCAAGGCCACAACGCCAATGGTCATGCTGTTGACGTTACCCCCTGCCCTCATTCCCTTGCGATGACCTTAGATTCCGGGTATAGGCAGAGGAATCTGGGCAAAGGAATATGCATGCCCTCGAAAAATGAGCCTTGCACGCTTCAATTGCAGTTGATTGAAGCCGTCACTCCCGCCAAAGGCCTCTGAATTCGACATGCGAAAATGCCCCAAGGCTTGGCTATCTCGAAACATTCCTCCAGCCATGATGTCCAGGTCAATACCGGGCAATACATCCACTTTCGCTGAGATCAGTTTCAACGACTTGAAATACACGGTGGCAAACAAGCATTTCCCAAACGGCGACTCAGAAACCGTGCGACCGGAATGGATGTTCCTGCCGACCAAGGGGCTGAAATTCTCAAGATAATGGTTTATATTCTGTGGTAGCCACGCCTTTTAAATACGTTTCAGTGGGTGTTTTCAATGAAGAATAAAGTCCCTGTGCTAAGTTTTTGAAAAATTCGGTTGGACAGGGTTTTAAGTTGCTGTAAATTTCGTTGATTGAGAAAGCCAGATGAGCCGGAAACTGAAAAAATATGCCGATGTGGAGTGGACTGCGGAAATCGATGCACTGATTGGCACGGTGCCTGACCGAGTCGTATCGGAGCGGTATGGTATTGCGACTCGCTCCGTTCACGTGCGGCGACGTCGATTGGGGAAAAATTCGGAAGTGGTTTCGCGGACCGATCCGCCGCGATGGACCAAGAAGGTGGAAAAGCTACTTGGAACGATGCACGATTCGGATTTGGCCAAACAAATAGGCACCACGAGGTACCATGTAAGGACCCGCCGCATTGAGCTAAATATCCCCCCGTTCGTGCCACCTCCGGTGCCTAAAAGTGAGTTTCCGGCACAGTCAAAATTGGTGCTGGCGGAAGCTCAAAAGAACAAGTTGGGCAAAGTTTCCGACACCGTTCTTGCGGAGCGCTGGGGGTACTCGCCGGGAACAGTGACTCGCTTGAGAAACAGCTTGGGGATCACACCCTTTCGCGTTTACAAGGAAACGGAGTGGACAACCGGTATGCTTAATTTGTTAGGTGAGGTCCCCGATGGTACTCTGGCGCGCGAGTACGAGGTTTCACCCACCAGCGTGAAGATCAAACGTATCGAGATGGGAATTCTGCCGTTTGGAAAAAAAGTGATGGACCCAGAACCGGAATTGCCCAATGCAGTTTTCCCACTGATCGGAGTTATTCCCGATAAACAAATCGCGGATCGTTATCATGTGAATCGGGTTCGGATTCGTGTCTATCGAGCGCTGCACAAAATTCCCGCCGCCGATTATACTCCCCCTTCGTTGCATAATTGGACCCCCGCTGACGATGCATTGCTGGGGACGATGTCTGACAGTAACGTCGCGCGTCGTTTAAAAATTCCGACGGGGCAAGTACACTATCGCCGTGTAACACTGGGGATCCCTCCCTTTGATCGGCAAATGCCGGTGCGCTGGACCGCGGCGAAAGTCGAACAACTGGGAAAAGCACCCGACCAACTACTGGCACGACAATGGGGATTTCCACAAGGCGCTGTTCGAGCCAAGCGGGAGTCATTGGGTATTGCGGCTTGTCCGCAGCAGGGGCGACATTGGAGCAAAACCGAACTGGCTGATTTGGGGACGATGGTGGATACCGAGTTAGCTCGGAAGCTGGGGATTTCGCAGGCGGCGGTTTCCGCTAAACGCAAGGAACTGGGTATTCCCCCGTTCAAATCCGCAGGGCCCTATCGCTGGAAATCAAAAGATCTTAAACGACTGGGTAAGGTTCCGGACGACGAGTTGGCGTTGGAATTGGGAATTTCCTTTCAATTTGTCGCGGCAAAGCGGCTAGAGCTGGGAATTCCGGCGTTGAGACGTAGCGACCTGCGTTGGACGAAAGAGGTCATCCAGAAGTTTGGCGTGATCTCGGACGCCAAGATCGCCGCTGAATTGGGTTGCAGCGTAGGACTGGTGCAACAGAAACGTAACCAACTTGGCATCCCACCCTTTCGAGGGGAGCAGAGGGAGCAGAATTAGGTCGGTTGCCCGGTTGTCCCGTCGCCCAGACACCTAAAAAGACGGGCTCGCTGCTGTCCTTATAACTGCTGGCAATCACTTCGATTTCGGTCGCGGATTTCGGGAACGCGTAGACCGTGCATGAAAATTCAGCGGCAGACCGGTCTGAATTCCTCACCTTCTCGACAGTGATCGCTGTCTGTTGGAGATCTTTTTCGGCGGAATTTGATTTTGCGGCGATTTTTTGGGAATCAGGGGAGCCAGTGAGGGTACTTAATCGATGGAAAAAGACTGAAAATAGGCGATCTGGCACAATTCGCTGCAGCATTCTCAAACAGAACAGCAATTGATCGAATCGGCCATCGAAGCTTATGCCGACTCGATGTTCCGGGTCGCCTATCGTATGACGGGTGATCGGGAACAGGCGGAAGAAATTGTTCAGGAAACCTGGATAGGAGCTTGGAAGAATATCCACCAGTTGCGCAACACTCGCCAGATCAGAAGCTGGTTATTCGGCATTCTGCGAAACCAAGCTTACAAGTCGGCCAATCGCTCGCGACGATCGCCGCAGTTTGAGCTTTTGACGGAACCGATCGATCCTCAAAAGGAACCCGATCCGTTGCAACAACAGGTGCAACAGGCCATTGCGGAATTAGATGAAGAACATCGTTTGCCGATTTTACTGGTGAGTATGGAAGGCTGGACGGGGGAAAGCGGGGGACACACCACATTGGGGGCAAGATTGGAGGCAAGATGTCAACAATTCGAGTGCAAGTGGTGGGTTTTAACTAGCGGAACCCTTAAGCTTAGAGTATATCAGCTAACTACAATGCGGATATCCGACGAGTTCAAAAGA
>JBGTHU010000422.1:0-5284 GCA_041745975.1 Mariniblastus sp. | reverse complement strand
CGATTTATAGAGCAAGGGTGGTCAACCAAGTGGTTAATCAGGGAAATTTTATTGTCGCGGACGTTTTGTCAATCAAGTTCCTCCAAGGAAACAGCCAGCCTGATCGATCCGGAAAACAGATTGTTGTGGAGGATGAACCGGCGACGGCTCGATTGGGAGACAATGCGGGATAGTCTGTTGCTGGCCGCGGGTGAGTTGGATGATTCATTGGGTGGTGTGGCCGTCGATATTACGACCCACCCATTTTCCCGACGTCGAACCTTGTACGGCTTTATTGACCGACAAAATTTACCGGGGCAATTCCGTACTTTTGACTTTGCCAACCCTGACAATCATGTTTCCAAACGACCCTATACGGTAGTTCCCCAGCAAGCGCTGTTTTTGATGAACAGCCCTTTTGCCATCGAGCAGGCGACCAAGTTAGCCAATCGAATTGAAGAAATCAGTCAAAAATCGGATGATGAGAAAGTTGCCGCTTTGTTCAAACACGTTCTCGGTCGGGAGCCGAAGCAGGCAGAACTCAATGCGGCTATCGAGTTCGTCACAGATTCTCAGACTTTAGAAGACAGGTCCGTCGAAGCGCTTGAAGGTGATCCAACGGATAGATTGAATCGTTGGCAACAATTGGCTCAAGTGTTATTGATGACCAACGAATTCATGTTTATCGATTAACGAAGATGAAAAGAATAACCAGCTCCCTATTTTCTCACGACGCGCAACTTGAGCATTTAGCATTGACGCGGCGTGAGTTGCTCTCTCGCTGCGGCATGGGATTTGGTGCGTTTGCATTGGGGCACCTACTTTCGACTGACGCTCATGCCAATGGTTCGTTCTCTTCTGGGAACGAACTGCCGACTGACGGGATTCAGTTAGGCTCCAATCCAATGGCGGTTCGCCCTTCGCATTTCCCCGCCAAGGCGAAACGAGTGATTCATTTGTTCATGAACGGTGGCCCGTCGCATGTTGACACCTTTGACCCCAAGCCTGAATTGGAGAAATGGGCTGGCAAACCGCTGCCGATCCCCAATTTGGCAACCGAGCGAAAGACGGGTGCGGCTTTCCCTTCCCCTTTCAAATTCAATCGTTACGGAGAAAGTGGCATTGAAGTCAGCGAGTTGTTCTCAAAAACGGCGGAATCGATCGATGAGATTGCCGTCATTCGATCGCTTCACGCGGATGTTCCCAATCATGAGCCATCGCTGTTGTTGATGAACTGTGGTGATGCCCGTCAGATTCGACCAAGCGTAGGTTCTTGGGTGACGTATGGATTGGGAACGGAGAATCAAAATCTGCCCGCCTTTATTGCGATGTGTCCCGGTGGGTATCCAATCCAAGAATCCCAGAATTGGCAAGCTGGGTTCTTACCGGGTATTTTTCAAGGAACGTACATTGATTCCCAGCATAGCAACATCGAAAAGTTAATCGCTCACATCCGCAATCATCAGGTCCCCCTGAAAGAACAACGGCACCAGATCGATCTGTTACAACAATTGAATCAGCAACACCAACAGACTCGATCTGAAGAAGCGGCTTTGGAAGCCCGAATTCAATCGTTTGAACTCGCCTTTCGGATGCAGACTGAGGCAGCAGATGCGTTTGATATCAGCCAGGAACCTCAGTCTATTCAAGACATGTATGGGCCAGGCGTTCAGGCCCGCCAGATTCTGATCGCTCGCCGCTTGATCGAGCGTGGCGTACGCTACGTGCAACTCTGGCACGGTCCCGAACAGCCTTGGGATAATCACGATGACATCGAAGTGGAACACCGCCGGTTGGCAGAGCAGTGTGATCAGGCGATAGGTGCTCTGCTAAAAGATTTGAAGCAGCGTGGGTTATTGGAGGAGACATTGGTGATATGGGGAGGTGAGTTTGGTCGAACGCCGGTTGTTGAATTACCTCAAGAAGGAGCCAATGCGGGTAAGATCAATGGACGAGACCACAATCATTATGGGTTTACCATGTGGATGGCGGGAGGAGGAGTCAAGGGAGGGACGGTGCATGGAGCAACCGATGAGTTTGGATTCAAGGCGGTCGAAAATCGAGTTCATGTCCATGATCTGCACGCCACAATCTTGCACTTGATGGGCTTCGACCATCAGCGATTAACCCATCGCTACGCAGGTCGAGATTTTCGTTTAACCGACGTGCATGGCAATGTAATTTCAGAATTGATCGCCTAGTGCGTTGTCAAAGCTAAAAATATGGGTTCACGTCACCCCTACGTAATTCCGCAAGCAGCAAAAGACTTGAAAGGGAACAGTATGTTGGTTGCTTGATCGTTGCCGGAAATCGATTGCACAACCGAGCTGAAAATTTAGCGGTACGATTCCGAATCGACCGTCGCGATGGGCCATTTTGCCAAGTAAATGCTGGTCTTTCCTTCATGGGAAGAATAGTAGCTGATCCAGACATGGTTTTCGTGAATCACCATTCCTGGGTAACTGGTGTCCCCTCCCGAGGGCAACTCCAAGAATTCTGTCAGCTGACCGTTAACCGGATCAATCCAACATAAGGAAGTCCGCACTCGCCGATCGTAGAGTCGAACGGCCGCCAGCAACCGGCCGTCTGGTAACTGAATCATATGCGGCCCGCCAATGACGACCCCCAGGTCTTTCCATTCCCATTGCAAAAAAGGGGCCTCAGCAATCCCCAACATCCCCGTTCCCGAAACCCCTTGATAGGGATCGCGTCGCAATAAACAGTAAGCTGTATCGTCGGAAAATACCAATGCCGTCTCGTTGGGATAACCTGAATCGAATAATCGCGGGAGCAACGAATCAAATTGGTGACCGTCTGAGCTGCGATATAATCTCGCTGAACGATCTGAGCCGACGGCATAGCCAACACCGTAAGCTATTGTGCGATGCCAGGTGACCCGCCAAAGCCAAAAGTCTGGATCACCAATTTTCTGTTTTTCACTCCAATGAAATCCATCTTCTGAAAACCAAGCCAGCGATTGATGGGAATGTTGCGATTTATCGTGCAGGGCCTCGGCGCCAACCAGCATCAATTGGCCAGTGGGAGTCACGGTGATTTTAGCGTCGCGCAGGTCTGAATTTGATGACTCGATCAACGTGGCCGATTCCCAAGCCTCGCCATCGGTGGATGTGATCACTCGTAGCGCTCCGTCGGCTGAAACGTGATCACGCCCCTCTCGAAAAACGCAAAACCAGCGATCTTGAAACCGCACTAGATCGGTAAAGGCGTTGTGCGGGGCCTGATCCCAAATTCTCTTGGAAGGCAATTGCGGAATATCTTCCTGTCCTGCCGCCGAACTTACGCAAGCCCACCACAGCAGATTGACTAATAAAAGGTATCTCATTTTTTTCCTTTTCTTGCGACAACGAGTCGGATTTTTGTGGGAAGTTTTTAATTTCCACCATTCATTTAATTATCCGGTGGTCGTCGGGTTGCCCGTGGTTCGACGCCTCCGTTGCATCCGATGGTTAGGCCGATTCACTGCCCGCGGCCAGCGTTGGTTTCGAACGTTTCATCATTAAGACCAGTCCTGCGAGCAACGAACCGTCCCCAAAGGCTACGTATCCTCCCGACGTGGGGCAACCGTAGTGAAACCCGAGCACGGTTTCCGAAGCATTAGGCCTGAGTTGCTTCGTCGGGGGTATGGGTGCCAATGTGGCGTGGCTGAGGAATTTGAAGCCATAGTGGCCGGCGATCCCGCTAGCCAGCAGGAAAATTCCCATCAGGACGAGCGCTAACCGTACGCCACTTCTGGACGTGATCGCGATCGCTCCCAACAAAACACATGAACCGACCAAACCAACTATCGCGATGTAGTCATACAACGAATTCCAATCGCGGAACGCGTCGATGTTGCCACGACTGATCGCGTTCGCCATCCAGACGACTACCCCGATAGCTGCGACAAGCAACAAGCCACAGATAATTCGCACCAATTGACGCATGTTTTGACTCAAATCTTTATTGCTAACAGGACGTTGAAGTTCGCCCCAAATGACCACGAAAAAATACCTGCCAAACGTCCACTGCCCCAAGCATAACGACAATATTCACCCAGTCGCGTGGGTAAACATAACTTGAAACTTGCAGCAACCAACGCGACTTGAGTAGAACATTTTGTTCGCACCCGTTAGCGAAAGAGATACGGTCTCCATCCCGGATGTTGAGTGATTTTTTAGTTTAAGGTTTCCAACTGGAAAAGTCAAACCTTTTTTGGGTTAACATCCAATGGAGGGCCGTCAGCCGCTGCAAGCGCTTTGTCAGCAGATCGATCGATTCAAATGTCAGTCGCGTTTCCATATCGACTGGGTCGAATCATTAACGTCGTCACCGCAAGCCACAAGTCACAAATTGGACCTATCCCCGTTTCTGTTCTGAGAGAAAATCAGACCACGAAGCCGCATCCGCAGGGTCTTTGACCCGTAAAATCAAGCTTTCGTTCGTTTCTGGCCAATGGTGCATCTGGATTCCTCTGTAAGTAACACACAGCACCCCAGTTTATCTTTCCAATAATTTTTCTGGACGGGCATTCTACACCCTGATCATCAAACGACGCAGGCCGAAGCGACGCCACTTCGGCCTGGATGTTTGTACCGATCGAGTTCTGTTGATCTAGCGAGTAGCTATTTCTTAGGCAGGTCAGCTTCCGCGATCGTTGCAACCGTGAAGTCGCTGAAGACGGCTCGAAACTTCTTTTCGGGGTTTAGGTACCAGAAAACGATCGATCGCTTTCCATCGACTAACTTGCCAGCCCCCGTGTAGTCGTAATCATCATGCGGCATACCTGTTAAGTAGGGAAACAATGTTCCAAGGCGACCAGAGAGAGTCATCATCTTCTCCTTAGCGATACGTTTCTCGGCCATGAGTTTTGCCCATTCGCCCCAGTCTGAGATGCTTTTGGGGAACTTACCATCACTCAGTTCGGTATAGCCCTTGAGCGCTTCGACTAAGCTTTCTTCGAACGGCAGCAACTCCGGCAACTTCGCGGCAGTTGACGACTGATAGCCTTGAGGAGCATCAAAGCTAAACAACATCGGATCGAGTGTGACGTTGAACTCAAAATCCTTCATCACTGACTTGGTAACAGATGATCCTTTAGGCATTCCCGTAAATTCGACTTGAACCAAATCGCTTGTTTTTGCATCGACCCAAACCGCGTAGACTGCCTGAGCAAGCTTCACTTCGAATCCGATGCAGTCACGACCGTCAACGTTCATCTTTCCAAGTTCTTTGTCAGGCTTATTGCCGTAGGACCTGAGCAGCTCGAACCACTTGATCTGCCTTTGACCGTCTTCATGCCCAATTG
>JBGTHU010000421.1:0-2721 GCA_041745975.1 Mariniblastus sp. | reverse complement strand
GTCGGTTTACTGCCGGGGGCCCTGATGGGCATTAACATTATGCAATTGTTGGAAGGGGCAGCTGCCATGAATTCTCATTTTCGCAGCCAACCTTTTGGTCAGAATGTCGTATCAGATTATGTGGCTGTCAATCACTTGTTGGAAGTCGAACAAGGTATCGATGTTCGTGTCCTGTCCGCTTGGAGTAAATCGCTGGAAGCTGCAGGATTGTGGTATGACCAATTATTGGCCGAAAGCCTCGGAAAAAATGAACAGGGAGCCCTTCCGCTGACTTGTGTTAACACCCGTGACCTGCACTCTCGGGCGCAACAACATCAAGAAGGAATTCGAGACAAGGTTATGAACAATTTAATTGTCGATTCTTGGCGGCACGAACCGTTGCCTGTCGGTTTAAGTGATCGAGACCAAGATGGGTTGAATGTATTAGCAGAAAAGCATCTCCCGGATCTAATGCGAGCGGCAATCGCAGGAACGAACGAGGCCTATCAAGAAGATCTCAGACCGACAACCAATCTGCATTGGCCCGCAGCCGATGAGTCTTCACTCGGCCAATTCTTCCAAATGATGATGCTGGCCACCGTCGTCGAAGGGAGATTGATGGGAGTTAATCCCTACGGTCAACCCGGTGTGGAAAAATATAAAATTAACATGAATCGCATCCTTCGCGAAAACTAAACGATGCGTTTTGTCCAAACAATAGTAACCCTTTCGAAACCATGATTTTCCAAAACTATTTTTCGCTCAGCGAAACCCTGAATCGTAGTTGCTTTCTTCCAGCAAATCAATGCATATCAGCAGGTCGATTGCTCATTTGTCTGATGCTCAGTTTGGTTTTCACCCTAACTTCCGCCATTGGTGGAGCCTACTCTTTCCACGATGAAGACTTCTCTGCCAGGAGCACAACTACCAAACATCTGGTTTCCACATCCAAAGCGAACGCGGATTTGGATACGGCGTCGGCATCGCCAGCTAAAATTTCCGCTGGTCCGTTCGACGAATCGTTTCTATGGGCTTTGACACCGGAAGATCAGTTTAGCGTCGAACTGAACCAGAAAGTGACCACGGTGACATCGATTGACCGCCGCGATGTTACCACAGAAAATGAGGTTCAGCTCCGGCAAGTTTGGCGAGTGCTGGAGCCCGATGCGGATGGCAACTTTCGTATCCGGCAGACCATTGAGTCGATTCGGTTGAGAGTCGGTAATCCGCGGTTCCCCGGACAAGCCTTTGTCATTGACAGCCAATCGGACCAGAGACCTCACCGTGATGCGGTCGAATTGAATCGCCATGTCAAAGAGATAGTGGGCGTTAGCTTTTTAGTGGTCATGCGTCCCACAGGAGAAGTCGTCACGGCGAATTTGGAAGCGGAATCACAAACCAAATTGGAAAACATTACGGCCGATCATCCGCTGAAGTCGCTGCTAAGTGAACAAGGAATGACAGCCACCTTAAGCGGAGTTACCAATATCAGTTCCCCTCAATCAGATAATTCCCAGTCACGTGATGGCCAGTCAAATGATTCTCAGTCTACTTGGTTCGTCAAAGATGAAATAGAAAATTCTTTTGGGTCGTTCACGCGCCAACGCAACTATCAAATCAAAAAAACAGAAACCATCGGAGATCGCCAGTTAGTTACAATTGAAATTGAATCCGCAATTTCACCTAAACAAATTAAGTTTGATGGGAGTGCACTGTTGGACTCTATCGCGGAAACGGGCGAGATCGAGTATGATTCGACGGGCGGAATCTTTACTCGTTCTAAGATGCAGCAATCGATAAACTCCCGTTTACAGTATGCCGGTGAACTGCTGAACATGCGACTCGACTCGGAAATCGAAATCAAAATCAGGAAACAGGATTGATCTCGACCAGCGATTGCAGCATCAACGGGTGATCCGGTGCCGGGACAAGTTGTACACTTCCCAGTGCCGTGGGCAAAATCAGTTTTAACACACCGCTATCAACCTTTTTGTCCCGTTTCATAGCCGACAAAATTGCGTCATCGGAATCGAGAGGGCATTCGGTAGGAAGTCCCAACGTTTTCAGCAATTTTGTTTGCCGCTCGAAAACGGATGGTGCTAACATTCCCATTAAGACCGCCAATCGAGCGGCACAAGTCATACCGATAGAAACGGCCTCTCCATGTAAAAGCGTTCCGTATCCGCAAACCGTTTCGATGGCATGCCCCCACGTGTGCCCGTAATTCAGGATGGCTCGCCGACCACTAACTTCCTTTTCGTCTTCAGCCACGATTTTCGCCTTGATACGACAACAATTGGCAATCACTTCAGTCAAGACACGCTGATCCAGATTCATTAAGGCGGGAGTTGAATTCTCTAGAAATTGAAAGAAAACGGGATCGTAGATGACGCCGTATTTGACCACTTCTGCCAATCCGGCTCGATAATTTCGCGAATCCAAGGTTCCTAAAACTTGGGGATCGATAAATACCATTTCGGGTTGCCAAAACGCTCCCACCATATTTTTGGCTTGTGGGAGATTGACTCCCACCTTTCCCCCGACACTGCTGTCGACTTGAGCCAGCAATGTCGTAGGGATTTGGATAAACCGAAGTCCCCTGGCATAAGTCGCTGCAATAAATCCCGCCAAATCACCGATCACACCTCCCCCTAATGCGATTACCAAGGTGCTGCGATCGGCAGGCAGTTCGGCCAATTGCTTCCAGATCGATTGGCAATGCTCAATCGATTTAGTCTGCTC
>JBGTHU010000420.1:0-11568 GCA_041745975.1 Mariniblastus sp. | reverse complement strand
ACCCTCCGCGATCACCTGACTACTGGCGATCAGTTTTATGTGGCGACCAACGGTCAAGCCTACACCAGCCAACGAGTCAAAGAAGATCTGTCGCATCGCTTCAAAATCTTCCAAACCGCTGAAGCCACATTAGCCAAATCGGAGGAGATTTTACGAATCCGGGAATCTTCCTTAGAAGCCGCCGAAGCCAAATTGGAAGAAGCTAAATCCCAGAAACGGGAATTGGAAGTGTTGGTCGAGAATTTGTCGGCTCGTCATAAGATGAACGAAGTGGTCGCTACCGCTTCTAAGATCAACATTGACAACAGCCAACTCTCTAAGACTCGAAAGTTAATGGAAGACATTGACGCTCGATTGTCTGCCGAAGAAGAATTGATGAACCTGTTGCCAAGACACACAGGACAGATTCCAGTCAGCGGCGACGAATTCAAGACCGATCGTGACATCGTCGATGAATTTGACGCTTATTTCAAAGACCGATCTGCCACAGAACAGTCTGACGAAGATTTCGTGAAGAAATAATTACTCTCTGTCGAAATTACGTACTACGGCGTTTGATCTAACTCTGATTCCAACTCCAAGAGGCCCAAGGATGCAACCCTGGGCCTTTTTTTTGGTAAGACGATCATCGGTCAGAGAAATCGACCATTCTCAAATTGAATTTTTAAAAAAATACACTATCATAAACTAAGACGACGTTCAGATAGAGCATACCCAGCTATCATCGAGTCTTAAACCGTATTTTTTTATCTGCTGCTCGACCGAAAACGGCATAGGGTGCAAATTTTGTAATTAAAATTTCCAACAAGGTGACTGGCAGAAAATAAGTTACCCCTTTAAAAACGCTGCTTGGGTAATCACTTAAGCTCAGAGGAAGAATAAATTTCCATCTGCGATTGGCTTTAACTACACCAATATTTAAATCATTAAAATCCCATTAAATCATCGATGAAATTTTCCTACCCAGATGGCTCGCGGCCGCTTGACGGGTTCACCATCGAGCGCGGTATCGGTGCGGGTGGATTCGGTGAGGTCTATTGCGCTGTCAGCGATATCGGCAAACGCGTTGCGCTGAAGAAGATTCAGCGGAATTTGGATATTGAACTGCGCGGGGTTCGGCAGTGTATCAATATCAAGCATATCAACTTGATTTCGCTGTGGGATATTCGCATTGATGATCACGGCGAGAGCTGGGTTGTGATGGAATATGTGCCCGGCCCCAGTCTGCGTGACATTATCCAGCAATATCCGACGGGGATGGACCACAGTCAAGTCAAACGTTGGTTCCTTTCGGCCGCTTCCGGGGTGGCTTATTTGCACCAACAGGGGATTGTGCATCGCGACTTGAAACCTGGCAACATCTTTATGGATGAAGAAACCCAAATCATCAAGATCGGGGATTACGGATTATCAAAGTTCATGGCCGCTTCGCGGCGTAGTGGCCAAACCGAATCAGTAGGAACTTTTCATTACATGGCACCCGAAATTGGACGGGGAGCCTACGGCAAAGAAATCGATATCTACGCATTGGCGATCATCCTGTTCGAAATGCTTACGGGGGATGTTCCCTTCGATGGTGAAAGTACGCAGGAAATCATCATGAAGCATCTGACCGATGACCCTCGCCTTGATCGCATTCCACATGAGTATCGGCAAATCATCAGTCGGTCGATGTTGAAGGATCCGCTGCAGCGCTACCACAGTATCCCTGAGATGTTGCTCGATGCACCTTGGCCGGAGGTTGTGGAAAATTGTCAACACATCGTTTCGTTGCAAACCATGGGGCCGTTTTCCAGCACGCCAGCTGCGGGATTGCCGATACAGGTTAATCCGAATGTCGATCAATCGGCCCGATTAAATCCATCGACTCCTTCGACTCCATCGACTCCTCCGAATCAATCGGAAATTGTGATGGCCGAGCTGATGGAATCTGAGATTGTTTTTGGACCCGTTAAGCATTCTCATCTGGGAATTCAGGGGACAGACCCAAATTGGACTGAGGCTGGCCAAGATCATTTTTCGTTTCCCAATAGCCCTGCCTCGAATTCGCGGAGGCAATCTGAAAATCATGGGCCGTTGCGAGAGAAATCGTCAAATACTGCAGCTGAAATTTGGTCGGTAGGGGAGATCAGCTATTTGCCACCGAATCCGTCTTCGAATCAGGTTGCCGGTCAATTTTCGGTTTCTGGACTACCGCCGGCGAATTCAACAATGATCGCGGGACGAAATTCTCCACCGTTGGCCGTGACCAGCACCCCTTGGATCATGAAAGACGCCTATCCGTTTCCGGGGTGGAAACGAGCCAGTGACGAACCGATCGCGGCCGCCCTGCAAAACTGGACTGCCGAACTGGCCAATTGGTGGCGATACGGCAATATTTCAACACCGATCAAATTGACCGTTTTGATCGTTGTCAGCGTGACGTTGATTCTCAATTCCGCTTGGTTATTGCCTGTGGCGATACTTTTAGGTTTGGTTTATCTCGTTTATTATACGGCTCGCAGTTGGTGGTTGGGTGATCAAGCCGACGTTTTTTTTGCTGAAGGTGAAGAGTTAACTCGGTTTCGATCGAACGAGAAATTGTCACGACGAGCAAAAAAAGCGTTTCTTAGTGAACTTCGCAGTCGTTGGAGCCAACGTCCCAGCAGCGTGCAGGTACGTGAGGTCATCGTGGCAATGTTGGTCGCCACTTCTGCCTGCGGCATTTTTAGTTTGTTGGGCTTGGCCGTCGGTGGTGTCATTTCCGGGACGGCCATGGGCAGTGGTCGATTGTACCTATGGTTCTTTTTGACCTCGATGATCGGTAGCTTCATGTTGATATTGACCAGCAAGTTTTGGGAGTCGAGACCCAATGAACCAATACTCCGCCGCGTGACGTTTTTGGGATTAGGTACTTTGTTGGGGGCGATCACGTTTTTTACGGGTAATCTGTTGAAGATCAACTTAGCCAGACCCTATCCTTTAGACGCTGAACCAACGTTGGAAACAGCATTAGTTAGCCCCCTAATCATTGAAGGAATGCCCGTCTTTCCGGCTTATCTGATTTACTTCACGGCATTGATGGGAATCCTCAGATGGTGGTTGCAAATCGATCCACTGCGGTCAACGCGGTTGAGTATTTTAAGTGTCAGCTTGTGCTTGGTTTGGGCGGTCGTGTTTAGCTTCTTGCTGGAGTTGCCGATTTTGGCCAATTGCATCACGGCGGTCGTCATTTCATTGGCGATCCAATTGGCTTCACCCTGGGTGGCTCCCGATTGGCGGGCCGCGCTTGAGAAACACCGTCATCGATTTACAGAAACCGCTTGGGGGCCACAACGGCATTCGCCGTAATTAATCCACCGGCTAAAGCCATCGCCACCAATGACATACTGAACGCCGATTCGACACCAGCTAATCCTTGTTGATCGATGAACGAGGTCACGCTCATGTACCCCAGGCTACCGGGAACCAATAACAGAATCGCTGGCATTTGTATAATCAAGGCCGGTCGTTTGTAAAATCGGGCGTAGAGGTTGGTCAAGATCCCAATGACGGCGGCACCGACAAAAGCACCCCACTCAATTCCGTAAACGGATTGAACGAGCGTTGTCGCCAAAAAGCCCAGCCAGGCGACAGGGCAAATTTTCCACCAATCTTGAATGCGGGCTTGAAAGAAAACCGCGAAACAGAGCGGGGCAATCAGAGCCGCCCAAAATTTTGAGTAGGCAGGCAGAGGTGTCGGGATGACATGATCGGGTCGCCAAGCGCTCCCCAATCGCCAAGCCAAGGCGACTCCCACCGCGAGCGTCAAAAACACAACCACGGCACCGGCCAACCGGTTAACACCGCTGGAAAGGTGGCTGTTCGCCAATTCGGTCATGGCGATCGTCACCGATAAGCCAGGTAGAATCACAATCAGTGACGCCAGTGTCGTTATTCTGTCATCCAAAGGATAAATATACGCGGAAGTGAGCAATGCCAATGTAGCGCAGGTAAACCCTGCTGTGAATTCAAACAATCGCTCGCCAGGGAACAACCGAATGAGACTGCTATTGAGAATCTGCACTACGACCCCCAAACAGATCGCGGTACCCATTTCAGCCCAACCACCCCCTAAAAAAACGGTCACCATTCCCGAGGCAATCCCTGTCACCAACGCCAACGGGATAAAGCCAAATTGCGGCGGCTGTCGTTCGATAACCTCCAAGCTTTCGGCGCACTCGGCCAGCGGCACTTGTTGGTTCTCGATGACCTCCAAGCAGTCATGAAATTCTGCCAACTTCCCCAAATTAATCGGTCCTGCATCGACTCGCAACAATTGGGCGCGATAGTGGTCTTTGCGAAATGAAACGAACAGCGATGTGGGGGTATACAAATAATCGGCATCGATTCCCAGTGCCGTCGAGACTCGTTTCATAACACCTTCTAAACGATGGGATGGCGTTCCATACTTGTGTAATAACTCAGCCGCACGCACCAACACCGTGGCTTTTTCCATTTCCGTTGCTTGATGGGATATCACCTTTCCCATTTCCTGGGAGACTTGATTTTTGGGCTCGATTGCGTCGGAATCGGCGTCGAATATCGCGTTCGTCATTTGTCGTGGAGTGATAACCCTCACAGGTTACGATTGTTTTTTGGCGGTAGAAAAAAACGTAGCTGGCAGGGCCAGTCGATCGGTTCTTCATTAAACTAACTGAAAATTCGCGATTTGTCATGCCGAAATTTATCGCGTGAAACAATGTGACGTTTTTCGCTCACTTCAATAAGGTGAGGGCAGATTGAAATATTCCATTTATCGCTAAGTCTTGGTAATAAAAGGCTACTTTGGGAACGTACCATTTAACCGCCGCTGGCCCAAATGCGGACAAGTCCGACTCGGTATGCAAACATACCTGGCGGACTTGTCAGTTTTCATTGAGTCTTGCCAGACATCAATCAAGCAAATCCCATAGATTAAAATTGAACTACTAAAACCCGATCGTCAATTGGGTTCGCCCTCCGTGGTTGCTAAATGAACGCCCTCCTTGGGGAAAGGATTGGAAACCCGATGCGTGTTGGCCATGTCCCCAATTTCCGGTTCTGGCGTACCGATTATGATGGACATTCCCGTATCCGTTATGGAATCCGTGCTGAAAGTGTTGAATCCCTCTGTGGCCATTGTAAGGCACTGTCAAGGTACGATGTAAACCGTGTCCGACTGAACGAAAGCCTGCCAGCACTCGATTGGTAATGCGACTCAGTTCTGCGATTTCAAACTGAATCGAATGTAAGACGCGACGCACATTGCGGGCGTTGACACAGTAGGGATTTAGTCGCTCGACTTGTCTAAACTTGCGATCCAAAACACGATAAGCTACTCCCAATTGAGCTACGTCGTGATGCAATCGGGCCACGTCACATCCCTGTCGTGCGGTTGATCGGATATGGCGAGCGACTTCCCTCAATCCTTTGGCATCATTGAGCAACTCAAAATAAAACGGCGTTTGTCGGAAGTGCCTGGTCTCCCGCTCGATCTGTCGAGCCTGGTTTTCAATCTCTCGGGCCAACCGATTGATTTGTCGATAGTCATCGGCCTGCAGATGATTGCCGCAAGTGGCGAAACCTGTCAAGCTGACGGCAATGGTAACGATTAAATTGATGCGGCGTTTCATTTCTTGTTCCTTTCATAAATCACCGTGAGTGTTGGAGTCGACCTACGACACCAACGATTGAAAGAAACAGGAACGCAGCTAGTGTGCCAAACTGCTATCGGAGAATGACTTGCAGGCCAATTTAGGCAAAAATGGGGGCTTAAACGGTAATTTTTACAAGCGAAAAAAATTTGGGCGCCTCTGAAGAAAGGAGACGCGATATCAAATCGATCTCGCCGTTGTCACAGTGACAACAAGAATTTTAGAGCCCGCCTTGGAAGTCTGAATTCGCACTAGATTCAATAGTCGGAATTGGCGGCGGAATTTGGCACTTGTTTTGAGTAACCAAGCGACTTGATTACGTTTAGCATCTCTTCATAAGAGATAAAACGTCTGCTATTGGCCAGTTTGTACTGATCGATGGCCAATCCCAATTCGGCTGCGGCGGGAGTTAAATTGTGGTAGCCATCAGAAAATTGCCGACGTTCCAGCCCAGGCGATTTCCGTTGTTGAGTTCCCTTTCGCCGTTCAACAAAAGTTTCGGAAATGGGTAGTGAATTTGGCACGGGACTGGGTGCGGAGATTTCCGCTGCTCGGTTTATTCCGCTGTTTTCCAGATTAGATTGGATATTCATTTAGGATCCTCACCAAGGAGATGGCAAAAAAATTGATTCGTATTCATTGATCGACCAATTGGGCACAGGAACGTGAAAACGACCGTAAAGCACAATCTGTAAGTAAGGTGACGAATAGGATGGCATTACGATGTATAGCGGTAGTATCACGGTTAAGGCTTAGTGATAATTGCTTAATCCCCTAGCCCAAAATTAAACCAAGGTAGATAATATCAAAACACAAAGCAGCAAGAAATCGATCGGTCGATCATTGGAATTTAATTTCGACCGCTTTCCCGTGATTATTCGCCCACTTTCGATCCTGAGGAACCCACGATGTCAATTGAATTACCAACCAGCATTGAAAATATGAAGAAGTTATCTCCCAGACGCAATACGACGCAATGCGAGTCGTTGGACGAATTGGTGGAGCAACAGCAACGACATTTTGGGATCAACCCTGACTCGGAATTCGGAGAGACACTTGGTCGGATCGCAAGGCGCATGTATGAGTGCCAAGAAGACGTGGAACGGCTCTGGAAAATAACGCTCGATTCAATCAACCAGTTGCATCAAACGGAAAAAATTCAACGCTTTAATGCCAAACGTTTTTTGGCATTTCAATTGGCGAAGATTTTGGACACGTTGCAAAACCCTTCCCGCGCCAGTTACCAAGCGTTGGGATATTCCTCAGAGACCTGTGCCGCCAAAGGTCCCTATCCGGTATTTGATAACATCACAGCCATTTTTTCGGCCACTCCGGTGATCACGCGGACTGCAACCTACATTTATGCTTGTGCTGAATGGATCGAAGACGCTTTTAATGGAAGAGAGTTGATGTTGGAGATTTACTCCCGATTACTCAACCCAACCAGTATTTGTCTGGCCAATCATATCATCGATTTAGAAGCTGGCCCTTTCGCCAATCAATATATGGCTTGGAATTTCAACAGCGGCATGGCGGCCATTGATTCCACGCTCTCGCATGTTTTGGGCCGAGATGACATTTTGATCAAGTCGCGAAATATATACGGCGGTGCCCATCAATTGATTTATGACTGGTTTGCCAAGCCCAGTAATTTAGACATTGGTGTTGAAACCTTCGATGGTGATTCGGTGGCTGACTTTGAGGCGTGCTTGGCAGCCACGGAAGCTAAATATGCCGATCGATTGGCTGCCGGGCGAAGAATTTATGTTTACTTAGAGTCGCCTTCGAATCCACAAGGTTATATCTTGGATGTGCCGGGAATCTGCCGTTTGGCACATCAACGTGGTTTAGAAGTCATGCTGGACTCGACGGTGGCCACGCCGTTTCTGTTTCGTTCCTTGCAACGAGACGATCCGATGGAGAGGCCAGACTATGTGATTCATAGCTATACCAAAGACATCAGTGGAACGGGGGGCGTGATTGCTGGATGTGTGATTGGTAAAAATTTGGATATGTTTATTCCCAAAGGAGAGGTAATCGATGGCAAATCGTGGGACGAGACGATGTTTTGGAACGTCTATTATGTCAAAGGAGCCTTCTTGAATGCTGACGCCGCCTTTGAGGTATTGCAAGGAATGAAGACCATGAATTTAAGGATGCTAAGAAAATGCATCAACACAAGTATTTTAGCAGAGTTTTTTGATTCGCACCCCAAAATCAATGTGCAATGTGCCGTTTTGCCATCCAATCCCAACCATGACATTTTGAGAAAGTATCTTTATCTTGGTTTGCCGGCTCCTTTGTTTACGTTCGATTTGGGAGACTTACCGCGGGATGTGTTTCAACGTTTCTTCGATTCGTTGTCGCCGACTTTTGGCTTGATGATCAGTTTGGGGCAATCCAACACAATCATTAGTTGTCCCGCCCTGACCACGCACAGCGAACTCAATGCAGCCGCCTTGCAAGCCTCGGGGCTGACCCCCACCACCATTCGATTGGCCGTCGGCGATGAAACTCCGATGGATTTGATTCGCCATTTTGTCTATGCGGCACAAGCCACTATCGACCGTAGCATACCCGGTTTTTCCGATCAATTTCTCACGGAAGAGGAAACCATCGAAATGGTCCGCCGCGTCTATTTGGAGTTTCATCAGGCACACATCGTTGCCGAACTGGCAATCGCTTGATTTTCTTGATTCAAATAAAACATATTCCATAAAATTATTGACTCTCAAAATTTGACACTTTTTAGCGAACCAATCTAATTTATGTCCCGCAGAAGCCGAGCTCGAGAAATCACACTGCAGGTCCTCTATCAGAGTGATCTCAACGAGGATCAGCCCGACAATGTTCGCCAATTGTTCGTGGCGGCGAGGTTAAACCATGAGCGCAAACTGGTTGATTTTTCCAATCAATTATTGACCGGTGTCCGTTTGAATAGGGACGAAATTGACCAATGGTTAAGACGGGTCGCGGAAAATTGGTCGCTGAATCGAATGGCCGCGATCGATCGAAATATCTTGCGATTGGGTGCCTATGAAATTATTTTCTCGGATACTCCCGATCGCGTGGCAATTAATGAGGCGATTGAGTTGGCCAAACGTTACGGGGGACTCAATTCGGCCCAATTCGTCAACGGCGTTTTGGATCGATTGATTAAGCGCCACCAGAGCTCGATACCGGATCTGGTCACTAAGCCTGCTGAATCGGTAAATCCCAGCAACGCAAAAGCGGCCGATGGACGAGAGTTTAAGAACCCCTTAGGACGCTTGTTAACTAAAAAAAATAAAAAACAAGATAAATAAAAAACAAGATATATAAAATAAAGATACCTATGACCAGTTGGAACCCATTCAGGAAAAAAGAGACGACTCCGGGTGTAGCGGATGAAATGCAGTCCCCGGCAAAGCCCGGCTTTTTGGGTCAGTTTAAACAGGCCCTGAAAAAAACGGTGACTGTCTTAAACACGGACATCCGTGATTTAATTGGTAAAGATGGCCGGTTGGTAGACCAGCCGTTTTTGGATGAACTCTACGCCCATCTGATTAAGACAGACATGGGTCGGGGCCCCGCCGAAAAAATTCGAGACGCTATCGGCTCCAATTTCCGGGGACGAAAAGTCATGATGGACGATCTGATTCAATCAGCAAAGTCTACCATCCGCGAAATCATGGATCAAGATTCTGCCGACATTCGGATGGCTGAATCTGGCCCCACAGTCATTATGGTCGTGGGAGTCAATGGGGCGGGAAAAACGACCTCCATTGCCAAACTGACGCATCGATTTATCCAGCAAGGGAAATCGGTTGTGCTGGGCGCGGGGGATACATTTCGCGCCGCCGCTGTGGAACAACTGACGATTTGGGCTCAGCGGATGGGGGCTGACATCGTTACTGGTCGTTCCGGAAGCGATCCCGCCAGTGTGGCTTACAAGGCCGTGGAGCGAGCCCTTCAACAAAATACCGAAATCTGCATTGTGGACACCGCTGGCCGCTTGCAAACTCAAGCCAACTTAATGGAGGAACTGAGCCGAATTCGCCGTGTGATTGCCAAACAAATCCCCGACTCCCCTCATGAGGTGCTGCTGGTGTTGGACGCAACTGCCGGACAAAATGCGATCAGTCAAGCCCGCGGATTTTCCCAAGCGGCTGGCTGTACCGGTATCGTGCTGGCGAAACTGGACGGAACGGCCAAAGGGGGGGTCGCAATCCCCATTCGTGAAGAGTTTGGTTTGCCAGTCAAATTCATTGGACTGGGAGAAACCCCCGACGCCTTTGCTCCCTTCGACGTCGATCTGTACGTTGACGCCCTGTTCGACTTGCCTTGATTAAAAAAAGGGGGCATGAAATTGGCCTTTTCGATGGGCTTCGCAACCGGAGCCAGGTCAACCAACCGTTCCGCTCGATCTTTACCATCAATAGCGAGGCACTGTTGGATCAATTTGGCAACTCCAATCATCGATTCCTCCGGCAAGACTTTGGGCTTGCCGAAAACCCTGAGTAGACAACCATTGCGCGATATGGAAACTACGTAAACCACCGTGACAATAAACGACTAAGCAGTCGTGGCGATGAGGGACGAGCTCTGACAACTTGGTCGGAGTGTCGTTCATCGGAACAAAAAATGACGCTGCCTCGCCGACACCTTCGATACGTGCCAATTCTCGCTCGAAAGGTTCCCGGCAATCGAGCAACACAATAGGCTCTCCCGAGTCTAACTTTTGTTTGAGAGTCATTACATCGATTTCAATATTCATAGGTCGATTAATTTTGCGATGCCTTTCGCGTTACAAATTGAGTTTTGGGAAATCGTCGACAAGGTCGGGCAAACTCTCCAGCGGTGTGATCTCAGGAAAGATTTTTTCGATTCGTTTCCATTTACTCCAATCCGATCTCAATAGTTGCATGCCATTGACCAGTCTCCCTTCAGAGGCCCAGGTCACCAGCATTTCTATCGGTAGCGGGCCGTGTTCCGTTTTATCGGGGCACCGTACCAGCCACATTTGAAAAGGCGGTTCGGATTTCCAGCGGGCGATCGTTTCGTCGCTGATCTTAATGCTGGTTCGCGTGGCGTGGGGTCGAGTTGGGCGTTGAGTGGCAACCGGAGGAATCAGTGCCAGTGGTCGAGCCAACGTATCTTCGGTCGACTGTTGATCGCGATGCGGTTGAACGGTCAACCACGCCCATGCCTCAGCAGCGGCCGAATGCGAGGGGAATCGCTTAAGAATTTTTTGCAGATCCCGCAGAGCCAGATCATATTGTTGATTTTGAATCTGAGCGATCGCTCGTAGGTATCGGGCTTCAGCAATTCTGGGAAATTCGTTTTCTGGACACTTTCGTAAGAGTTCGATGGCGGAACCGAAATCTGCAATGGCGGGTAGATATCGCTTCATTTGATAGAACACCTGTCCGCGGGAAATCAACAACTTCACCAAACTGTGCGGTTCTTTGCAAAAACGGTGCAACGCCTTCGTCAACCAAATGAGTGCATATTCAAATCGTTGTTGGTCAATCAAGATCAAGGCTCGACCGCAGTAGGCGTCAACCAAATGGCTGTCCATCGACAGTGCTTTCTCAAAATCTTCCAAGGCTGTGACACGATGATTCAATTTCAATTGCATTTCACCTCGCCGCACCAACAAATCCGCCTGATCGGGAGCGAGTTCAAAGGCATGCGAGAAATCTCGAATGGCAGACTGATATTGGTTCAGATGGCGATTTGCGTTCCCTCTCAAATGGTAAGCGAGCGGATTGGTTGGGTCTTGCAAGATCGCTTGATCGTAACAAAAAACTGCTTTCTGAAATTCTGCCTTGCGCTCAAAAATCTCCCCCAACAACAAATGGTAGCGCGGATGATGGCGGTCGAGTCGGATGGCGGCGGCTAGATCCTTGCTGGCCGCATCGAGATGTCCATG
>JBGTHU010000419.1:0-2849 GCA_041745975.1 Mariniblastus sp. | reverse complement strand
CTTGTCTCAAGCCAAGTAAGTTCATTTGAACGGTTCCTGCGATCATAGGGTTCACTGCTTTCCGGCAACAATGCGAAAATTAACGGATCAATAATACTCGAAACTGTTGCGCGATCCTGCGAAATACTTCTTCCAGCTGTTGATTTGAAACCGCGTGAGAATGAGTGCCGTTACTGAGATTGGCAACATCGATCATCAGTTGTTGATTGGCACCTTGACTAAAGGTGACCGTATGGACCTGCACTCCGGCGTCGGCACAGCGACGGGCAATTACATCGGGCCGAACGCCCCGATTATGATTCCCATCGGTCATCAATAGTATTGCTTTTTCGGCAAATGGTCTGCGCCTTGGATCATTCAATACCGAATCCAAACCATCCGCCAATCCTTCGCCGATAGCCGTTAAACCGAAGGGCTCAATCGGTGCAAAGGTAGATTGAATCAATCCCAAGTCCGCTGTCAGCGGAACCAATTTTTGTGATGAATTACTGTAAACTACCAACGAGACTCGCACATCTTGTTGCGACTGAGCGAGTTCTTGCAGAAAGATTGTCAGGGCATTCCGCAAACCGTTCATTCGTCCGAATTGCCGCATTGATCCGGAGATGTCCAACACCAGTGAGATGTCTCGATCGGAGCGAGCCGCGATAGCAGTCTGTTCGGGTTGGAAACTGGTGATTCCAAAGAGTGGCCCAAACAGAAATCCGACTGGCCCATTGGGAGAATCCGATTTTCGGCTACCTGTGACCTGCACCGAATTCACTGGCCGGTTGGCTTGAGCCTCGGGTTGAAATCCGAATGATCCGTCTCCCTCGAGCGATGCGACGCCGAAAATAATTTCCGATGGATCGAGAGTTAATCCAACCCCTGCCACCTGATTTTCTCTGGCGACCGCAAGTGCGGCATCAACTGCAGCGGCTCGACTTTGCTCCCGCCCCAAGGCCTCGACCGCCGCGCGGGCAGCCGCGTCGGTTGCAGTTCTTAGTTCGGCTCGTGTGACATGGACGTAGGCGATGTCGATGGCAAAGACAGCCGCAATCAACAAAATCACAAACACTGCACCCACCAAAGGGAGAATTGCACCTCGACGCCTATTTTTGAATCGCAGGCAAGATCTAAAATTTAGGCTCATCGGTTGTCTCCAGATTTTTTTAGCTTCGCAGCATTCATTTTATTTTGCTATTCTTTGACCATTACAGCAAACGCGGAAACACGCCGGTTCCCCGCGAAGGAAAATCCCGTCAACGAATTGGCATTGGCAGGCGCTGAAGTGGTGACTCGAATGAAAGTTCCTCGCGGTACGGATTGAATATTTGACGGCTCGAATCGAATATCCAAGCTGTCGATTCGTCTTCCGTTGGCGACTTCGTTGGCAACTCGGATGGCCCCGACTTCGGTCCCGTCTCGCCGAGCTAAAACCTTGGCAGATTCATACGATGCTTGTACCAGTGTCTGCTTTAAGAAAATCATACTTGCGGCCTCAATCGTCCCGAATACAACCACCATCAAGACGGGCATCAATACCGCGAACTCGACCAGTGCCGCACCGGTGCGAGAATGATACTGAAGAAACCGCGCATTGGGCCGGTGATCGTCGAATCGGGTCGAAACAGGATGTCCGTTGACAGCAACTGAATCGGTCAAAGATTGGTTAGTGTGAAGGCCTGAGTCTTTAGCGTGGCTCATGATGGAAATGTAAAAATATTATTTTCGGAGAGTGGACTACTGGCCGGTGTACAATCACTCAACCATGGGGCAATTTTATAGCGACTTACCCATGTCAGTCGAATCGTTCAACTTAGTGTTCCGCTCCAGCGGGTTCACATGATTCATATGATTTACACGTTGCCGATTCGCGGGAGTGAAACGAAGTTTGCGTTTTTTTACGTTGATCGTCCTCTGCACGTACTTCCACGTCAGAATTTTCCAACAGCTGGCTGACAGCATTGAATTCAGCCGCCATTTCCTGCCAGAAATCACCCTGGCGAAATTTCAATCTGACATTTTTTTTCTGAGTGAGATCTTTTAAACCTTGGCGAAAACGGGCGATCGGACCAACAAATCGGTTGGAAAAACGAATCGTGTCCAGAATAAACACCGGCAGCAGAGCAAACATCAAAATGGCTACCAGCAAGAAATCGCCTTTGGCTTGCGCAAATCGAACGGTCGGTGAAAGCCCTGGATCTGCCATCAGAGTTTTTAGACCGAGTATCGCGATACCCAGCACAAAAAATAGCGCGACCCAGTGTAGCAAAACACGTTTGATCAGCGCTCCCTGGACATGGTTGTCAACAAATTTTTTACAACGCTGGTCTTGAGTGGTTGATTGGCTCATAGATTTCCTTGGTCGAATAGATTTTCGGTCATCAGTTTTTCATGAAAAATCTACGTTCGAGTCTCGCTTGGTGGTGGAAAAGTTTACAAAAAAGATTACTCTAATTTCAGGGATGCCCGCACAACCCTAAACGTCAGAATAATTGTAACGATGTCATACGGCCAGCGGCAGATAAAAAATGGTAGTCTCACTCGACTGCAGTCATCAGCAATTTCGCACCGGCAATAAACAATACGGTAGCCAACAGACGCTTAATCGTGGTGTGCAGGAATTTATGGCTTCCCCAATAGGAACCCAGCGCTCCTCCGCAAAAGACAGCGATTGAAAATGGAAGAACCAAATCTTTTAATTCCGCCAGATGTGAAACCGATTGTGTGCTACTTAAATTGCCAATGAGTCCCGCAATCGAGTTGAACAAGATAAATAGCGCAGACACCGCGGCTGCCTGCTTGGCGGTTGCCCATCGCATTATCAATAGCATCGGGGTTAGGAAAATACCTCCCCCCGTCCCAGT
>JBGTHU010000418.1:0-2384 GCA_041745975.1 Mariniblastus sp. | reverse complement strand
GACCACACCGATTTTTCCGGGCTGCTTCCGTTCTGTTGGTTCATTCAAACCAGGCAGCCGACCCCATGATTCCGCTTTAACCAAACGGTCCCAATCGCGGCGAAAAATGTCAATTGTTACATGCCGGTTTTCGGCAATTGTATCACCGATCGAACTGTGGATCGCAATCAATTTCCCATCCAGATCGAACAACGGGCCGCCCGAGTCGCCTCCGATCAAAATCGCATCGGTGACCACTTGATGGCCTCGACGAGCCAACACGCGACCGGTACGTACCGGTGGCAAACGCCCCAATTCGAATCCACCCGAGTGTCCCAAACAGATCACCCATTGTCCGATCAAGCTGTCGGCTTTGCGGGAGGCCGAAGGTAAATCCGCTAATTCGACGTACGGCCACGGACCAGGTTCCTCCAGTTGAATCATGCCACTGTCAACATTCAAGTTTTTCCCCAGCGGTCTCGCTTGCACCGTTCTCCCCGAAGGCAAAATGACTTCGTAAGGACCGTCGGACGACATGACATGTCCGGCGGTTAATATTAAACCATCAGGTGAAACGATCACCCCACTGCCAAAGCCGGTGCCGTCGGCGATCGCGACACAACTATCTAAATTTCGCGAGACAACGGATTTGACTTGAGACTCAATCCGCTTCAGTCGCTGTATGTCATCGAAATTGCGTCCCCCATGAACCCCCTCATTTAACCCGCCAACCCTTCCGAAATTCGATACGAAATCGATTGATGAAACTGATGCGGTTGCGGGCGATCGTTGTTCGTTGCCGTTTTTTTCCAACTGGATGGCATTCGATCCCACAAACGTTTTTGTGGACTCATGTTCAGGCGATTGAAAAGCATGCAGACTGCCAATCAACGTTAAACTAAGCAAACAACAGACCTTAATTCTCATTAACCGGTAGAATGAAACAGACCTATTTGAATTTGACATGGGGCTCTCCAAAGCAACAAGAGAGTTGATTCTTGCAGTGATGACCGATTCCGATTTTTTATTAAGACTATGTTATACTGTCAGCCGCACAAGAAGGTTCAGTTTTACGATTTGATTTCTCTATATTGTATCCAATTAAAATCGGGCAGATTATTTTGCAGATTGACATTCATTAAAAGCGGCCATTCTTTCGTTAAACCCGTCCTCAAAAGCTAGCAACAACTACGAATTGGTGCTTTGTTAAACAAAATTAAGTGGAATTAAGGAAATTTGTTGCAATGCGTTGGGCGACCACTATTTTCCAAAAAATCATGATTATTGTGGGGTATGTGTGGACGTCACCCAACACGATGTTGGGAATTGCATTCGGCTTACTGGGATTGCTGTCAGGTGGTGGGTTACAATTCAGTCGTGGTTGCATTGAATTTTATGGGGGGTGGGTGACATCCACCTTGCGACGTTTGCCTCCGCGAGGGGCAGCGGCGATGACCATCGGGCACACAATTTTAGGAGTTGACCCCGGCGTCTTGCGACGATGTCGAGACCACGAACATGTCCATGTCCGGCAGTACCAACGTTGGGGACCGTTTTTTATTCCAGCCTATCTGCTTTGCTCGTTGTACCTCTGGTGGTTCGATCGGGACTACTATTTAGAGAATCCATTTGAAGTCGAGGCTTACCATCAAGCCGAGATTTCTGATGATTGATTGCAGCAATCATCAGGAGTTCAAGGTAATTTCGGCCAAAATAGGAACGTCGGGGCTTGCCTGGACCTCCCGATAAATTTTGCCGATTTTGTCACGCTATAAATACCCGTTTACGGATACCGCCTTGCGAAAAGTACAATAATATGTTGCTAATTGGACAAATCGGAGATCCCTTTTTCGGAGTGAATGGGCTACCTTTGGGTGCTGCTTCACTCTGCTGAAAAGTTACAAATACTGAATCAAAATATGATGTCTATCCCTGAATTGGTCGGCCTTGGATTTACCTTGGCGATGTTGTCATTGGCAATCTGGATTTCATTCCACCGACGCTTTCAGATGTTGGCTTTCACGGTTTGGATTTTGACTGGCGTTTTTTTGGGTTTAACTTTTCCCAACTGGTTTATCGGGTATGGTGACTTCAAGTTCACGCAGCTGTTTGTGCCGATCTTGCAGGTAATCATGTTTGGTATGGGAACCACGCTCAGTTTAAGCGATTTCACTCGCGTATTTCGCCGCCCCGTCGCGGTGCTGATCGGGTTGTGTTGCCAGTTTACAATCATGCCGATATTGGGTTTAGGACTGGCCACGCTGGCTGGCTTTCCTCCCGAGATTGCTGCGGGGTTGGTTTTGGTGGGCGTTTCGCCGAGCGGTTTGGCGTCGAACGTGATGTGTTATTTGGCCCGAGCGGACGTGGCGCTGTCGGTAACCATGACGGCGATGGCGACGTTGCTG
>JBGTHU010000417.1:0-3767 GCA_041745975.1 Mariniblastus sp. | reverse complement strand
CGTCGCTAACGTGGCCTCGTGGAGTTCCGGTGTCACCGTGGCACAGCAATCGTCAATTACCGTGACCAAGTAACCCAAATCGCAAGCATCCCGAACCGTCGTTTCCACACATTCATTGGTGTAAACCCCGACGACAAACAGCGATTCGATCCCCATATTATTTAATACATAATGCAGGTTTGTCGAGGAAAACACACCACTGGCGGTTTTGTTGAATACAATTTCATCGTACTCGTCCAGCGGAGCAACTTGTTCGATGAAATCGGCATCCCGCGATCCAGGCGCGGCATGCAACTTTAAACGGCGGTGCCCTTTGCTACGATCGCGTCCGTCGCGGGTCAGCGATTGTATTCGAGTGTGAATCACTTCGAGGTCTCGACGGCGAAAAGCATCCTGCAAGGTACGTACGTTGGGTAATACCATCGACTCCAATCGGTCAAAGTAGTATTGCTGGGACTCCTGGCTTACCCCGTGAGCTGTTGCGTCAGCAAACACACCATGCCCGCGAGCCGCATCGAGATACTGCAAGTCGATGCACAACAAGGCGGTATGATGATCCGTCAAAAATAGATCATGGCTGGGGTTGTCAACAAACCCTTGAATGTAGGCATCTCTCAGGGGATCGAGGATCGGTGTCTCCGAATCGATGTCAGTGGGGTCTACCATGGCGTTTTTTTATTTTATTCTTTCGAATTTCAAATTTACTAGTAACATATCTGCATCATGGCGCGAGGTGAGTTTCGGATCATCGAATCCGGTAGTGTGCTAATTCGGAATAACTGTTAGGTTACTGAGCACCGCCAAATTACCGCCCGTTCAATTTGCGAAACGCACTCCAATGGCACTCCAATGGCTGACGTCACACATCCTATTTCATACCGCTACCTTTAATGATTATCTCATTCAGTGGTCGACTGACAAGTCCAGCAAAAACTTCAGCATGACATTGGCCGCATCTTGCACATGGTTCCAATTGGTCCATTCGGCCGGCGAATGACTGAGTCCCTCACGACTGGGAACGAACAACATCGCGATGGGGGCAATCGAGGCAACCATCTGAGCGTCATGGGCGGCACCGGAGGGCATCTTCAAGTAATCAATGCCCAACCCTTCAACCGATCGGATCAATTGTTCGTTCAAGCGACTGGCACAGGCAACAGGATGAATCCAACTCTGTTGTTCATAGTCAAACGTCAATCCACGTCGGCGAGCGATTGCCGACAAGGCCTTGCGAAACGCCATCGCCAACTCATCTAAAACTCGAGATGAAGTATCTCGTACATCCAATGAAAAGTCAACTCGCCCCGGAACGGTATTGGCTGAACCGGGTAAGATTTGAGCTCGGCCGATCGTGGCTCGACTCTGACGGCTGCCATTTTCATCCAAAATCCGGGATATCTCGTGAGCAAATTCGGCCAGTCCCATAAAAGCGTCGTGCCGCAGATCCATCGGCGTGGTTCCTGCATGATTCGCCACACCTTGTAAGGTGACACCCCATTTGAACAACCCGGTAATGTCTTCGACAACGCCCAGCGAAACACCCCGTTTATCCAATACTGGCCCCTGCTCGATGTGTAATTCCAAGTAACCCCAAAGATCCGCCGGATTGCGGTATGCATCCAACGCGGCCATAGGATTCAAACCGACCTCAAGTAGGGTATCCCATAATTTTTGTCCATCGAGGTCGGACGCCGTTTGGAGTCGTTCGAGCGTCAGTTTTCCGGTAAAGGCCTCGGAACCAAACATGTTGCCAAAACGTCCCTCCTCATCACTAAAGGATAACAATTCAAGTGGTATCGCGGATCGATGCCCCATTTCTTTAAGTCGCCGCAAGCATTCCAGACCCACAATAACACCCAGCGTTCCATCGAGCATCCCGGCACAGGGAACGGTGTCAATATGAGACCCAATTACCAGTCGTGGATGTTGGCCATTGATCGGATCGGGCAATAAGCCGCTGATATTTCCCGCTCCATCCATCGAAGACTGCAAACCCGCTTGATCGATGCGTGATTGCAACCAGCGTTTTCCTTCCATATCGGCTGGTGTGAATGCCATGCGGTAGATCCCACGACTCTCCGGATCACGTCCGATTTGTCCGAGTTCCAGGATATCCTGCTTGACCCGTTCGATATCGATGGTTGTCAAAAGCTTATCCTTCAAATAATGTTAATGATATAGATGTAGGTTTTGCGAAGTCAGCTATCAGAGCACGCTTCGCAGTTCGAGCCAGCATCCATTTGAAAAAACGGAAACCAATCGAATAGTCTGGCCGACGTAACCGACCATCGTTTCGTCGCTGATTCAGGTTTGTGCGGCTTCAACGGCATCATCAATTTCAGGTGGGGCTTCGCCCATCACAAGCTGTCCATGCAAAATATGCAGCTGAATCAAATGGTTTAGTAGGATATCGTTTCGTCGAGCCTTTGTCGTATCGGTTTCGACAAGCGACTGTTCTCTCAAGTCGGCAATCGCTGTAGAGTTGAACAATCCCGCAGACTCGATCCGTTCAGGGCTCATCCATTTTTCCATCAGGTTGTTCAAGGCGGCTCGTTTTTCTGGATCGGTATGGGCGGGTGGTGCCATGAAAGCAAATTTTTCTCGTTCATACAGTTCCTGGGGCAAGACTTCTTTCATCGCTTCTCTTAGAACCCATTTTTCAATCCCATTGCGGATGCGAATATCCGGCGGGATCGTGGTCGCGTACTGGGCGACATGATGATCAAGAAACGCCGGCCTGGCTTCCATGCTATTGGCCATATCCATGCGATCCCCACCCCACGTTAGAATTTGGCCTTCCAACATCGTCTTGGCCCAAGTGTATTGAGCGATGTCCAATCGATGTCGTCCACGAATTTGGGCTGGATCGATTTGATCCGCAATCGCCGCGATTGGATCATAATCGCTCAGTCGGTCTTGTAGATCAACGGACAGCAATGGTAAGACTTGCCGCAGCGTTAACATCCAAGGTTGAATCCAGGAGGGGGTGAAGCCACACAGGTCTTGCCAAGCGGAATGGTTGATTTCTTCCTCGGCTAAAATCGCCCCCCCAAAGACTCCCGCGTTCTGTTCCCGTCCTAGATAATCTCGTTTGAAGAACGGATAACCACCGAACAGTTCGTCACTTCCTTCACCGGTGATGACGGCTTTGTAGTTGCAATGGCGGACTCGGCGACTCATGTGCCACTTGGCCACCGCCAGGGTATTATAAAACGTTCGTTCGGCATGCCATGTCGCTCGTTCAAACGCCGCTCCATACAGCTGTTTTTCGGTCAAGCGAAGCAGTTCCTGTTGAGCCCCGCAGCGCTTGGCCATCCGTGTGGCGATTCCCGATTCATCGTATAAATTATCATCGAACGCAATCGTAAAGGCCTTGATGGGGGATTGCTGCAACACGGTTGCCAAACCCAAGATCGAACAACTGTCGATGCCACCCGACAAGTAGCAACCGACCGGCACGTCCGCTTCCAAGCGAGTCGCGACAGCATCCACCATCCGCTGCCGCACTCCTTCAATGAACGGTTGAGGGTCAAGGCCCTCGGTGTGGGATTCCGGAAAAAGCAAATCCCACCAACGCATTTGATCGATCTGCAATCGGCCATTTTTCCAACGAATATCCAGTAAGTTTCCCGGTGGTAACGCCTGAATTCCCTCAAACGCCGTGCTTCCTGGCACCATCACTTGCATCATCTGATGCAGCGCGGCTGTGGGGCAGAGCCCGGGTTTGACCCGCGGGTGTTGTAAGATTGATTTGACTTCCGATCCCC
>JBGTHU010000416.1:0-6198 GCA_041745975.1 Mariniblastus sp. | reverse complement strand
GGATTCCTCGATCTCATGCGGTTTGGCATCGTGCTTCCATGGGCACTTTAATCGTAAGCGGGCTGTTGATGATGGTGTTGGTGCCACTTCTACAACGGATTACTCGCGATGGAGAAACGATTTTGGATCGAATTGATATGTCCACTTCCTTGCAAGCGGAAATATTTTGGTTGGGCGGCATGGGTATACCGATTGTTGTAGGAGGAATTGTCAGTTGGGTCTTAATTGATCGCAATCGGAAACGAACCGCCTTGATCAATTTCATTTTTACGGCCACTATGTTCTTGATAGTGTTGTGGAACGTAGCAGCTCCTTGGGTTAATCAATTTCAGTCGTCGAAGCCGTTGATGTTAGGCCTGCATCAAAACCGCTCCGTCGCCACTACTTCATCATTAAGCAATGTTTCGACGGATCAACGATCTCTGGCGGCCTATTATTATTTTCGCCCCAGCATGGTTTTTTATCATCAACAGCCTATCACTCGATGCTGGGACAGTGCTCAAGTTGCCGCATTTTGGGATGCCAATCCTGATGGAGCAATGGTCGTCGAGGCGAGTCGGTTTTTGGAAGTAGAAATGGCCACCAATAAGCCCTTGCGTGTCCTCTTGCAAGTTTCACGATTTCCTGAAAAAGGGGAATTGCTTTTGGTGGAGCGAGGGAACTAACCAGCGATCTGTTAAAATGTTTATGCAGATCAATGGACTGGTTTGGATGTTTTTGGGCAGCCAGCCGCAGGCTAATTGACTCTGACAAGGGGCGCAGAGTAAGTTCGCTTGTGGATGATGGTTACATCCGCAGAAAACAAATTCTGTGGCCTGTTTGATTTAGCTAAAATGTCTCAAACCATTATTTTCTAGGGGAGTTTTAACGAAGTCATGAAGAGATCAATTTTTAACGTCGTACTTTTTGCGCTGTGGGTGTTCCTGTTTTAATCCAACAAGTCCTCCCCATAGCCGGGCGGAAAGGGGTTAAACAAGTCTTCCCCATCACTAATTTCCTGGTCGCCCGAAGCATCATTTAGCTCAATCAGGTCGATATCGTCGACGTCAAACTCAGCCATCCAGTCAATTGCCTGAAGTTCGACCTTCAAATCAGGAGGCAGGTACTTTTGGCTCTCTTTCCTCAAACCAGGATCGTTGATTAAATTAGAATCCGGAACGGATTCGTGATGGTGGTAAACCGTATCAATTTGGTCAAACCAATCTTGCGATCGGATCGCTGTGCACCCTCGCCTTTGGGCAGCTAGAATCAATCTTTGGTCGCTGGAGACAATCGTCAGCTTTTGAGGAGTTGACGCGTGACGAATCAGATCCTCTATCATCGTGTCGGCCTCATCGTAAGAGGTCGCAAACCGCACATCGAAACCCCAGCAGTTCTCACTCGACCCCTCCTCGCCTGGCGAACTGCTTTGGAAAAAGCTCTTGGCATCGAAGACGATAATTGTCGATTTACGGAATTCCGGTGAAATTTGGTGAGCCAATTTTTCGAGTAATTTTTGTCGGCCCTGGATCAAGCTGCGAGGATGAGATTTGTTTTTTACCCACCCCCAAGCAAACAGTAAATTGTAACCATCAATGACTACGCTCATCGATTAAACCAAACTTTCTCGCAACCTGATTGTGCCCCACAAAGCTGATATTCCACACTCGGTGGTCGAACGATCTGCAAAAAGTATGCGGCAGTTAACAACTCACCGCCTAAGTTGGAACAGTAATCTATTTTACTCGATTATTGAAATCTTTGGCAAGGGTCATGTTTTCGGCTGGAGTTCTCAGCCTCCCTTACTTGACCGCGCCTCTAATTTGATGGATAGTAAATAAGCTAGGCGAGTAGTCTCGAAAATTTAAGCATGAGTCCCCATCCCCATTTTTAGGAGTTAGCTATGGATGTCAATTGCACGAAGTCGGCATACCCGAATTTCAAAGGGAGTTTTTATCTTTTGCTTCAGTTCATTCCATATTTTGTTTTTCTGCTTTTAATTAGTGGATTGATGACCACGCCGCTGGCCACATCTGCCATCGCCAACGATAATGACGATGATAAATCCAATCCGGATGTCGCCAAATTGATGGAGGAATTTGGGCTCGACCAACAGCGGACTGAGGCGGTGCTGAAGATTATCGACGAAGGAAAAAATCGTAACCAGACCATGCAGCATCTGACGTATTTGTGTGAAGAGATTGGCCCGCGGCTAACGGGCAGCTCTCGTCTTGAACGAGCCAACCGATGGGTGATGGATTTATTCAATGAGTGGGGAATGGAGAATGTTCACTTGTACCAGTGGGGGACACTGCCGGTTCGATTTGATCGCGGCCCCAGTTCTGGCAAAATGCTTAAACCGGTCGAACGAGTATTTGAATTTACTGCTCGCTCATGGTCGGCTGGCACCGACGGGCCCGTTTCCGGTATCGTAATTTCAGAACCCCAAACCGCCGAAGCGCTCGATGCAGTTGCCGATAAGTTAGCAGGGGCTTGGATTCTCAAGCGACCACGTTCAGGCAACAATCCCTTCGAAGATCGAATTAACGCGGCAGGCATCGCCGGTTACATCACTCCCGCTGCGGGCGAAACGGTTACCACCGGGGGAGCTCGAGGGATCACTCAATTGGACCCCGACTCGATTTCACCGATTGTAACGGTGTTCATCCGACGTTCCGACTATGATGCCATCAACAGTCGCTTGGCGGATGGAGAAGAGGTCGTGGTTGAATTCGATTTGCAACACAATTTTGTGGCTGGCCCGATTCCGGTCTACAACACAATCGGTGAGATTCGAGGAACCGAGTTGCCTGATGAAGTCGTGATTATTTCCGGGCACCTTGATAGTTGGGATGGCCCTGGATCGCAGGGAACCGTCGACAATGGAACGGGAAGTAGTGTAACCATCGAAGCGGCTCGGATTTTGATCGCGTCCGGGATAAAACCAAAACGTACCATTCGATTTATCTTATGGTCGGGTGAAGAGCAAGGCCTATTGGGATCCCGTGCCTATGTTGCGAACTTATCAGAAGAGGAGCGAACCAAAATTTCGGCTGTATTCGTCGACGACAGCGGCACCAACCAGCAGAGCTCTTTAACTTGTGCCCAGTCGATGGAATCGATGTTGCGGCAAGTCGTCGCGCCGATGAATTATGCCTTCCCCGACGTTCCGATTCGGTTGAATGTGCTGCCCGTGATGCCGGCGCGAGGCGGTGCCAGTGACCATGCGTCATTTAACGCAGTCGGCGTTCCCGGTTTTTTCTGGGGCAAGACCGGAACGGCCAATTATCGTTACGCATGGCACACACAGAACGATCGACTGGATCAGGCGGTTCCCGAATATCTGGTGAAAAATTCGACCGTTTCGGCGATCGCCGCCTTCATGCTGTCGGAAGCCGACACGCTGTTGCCTCGGTCTCCCGCTGCTGATAGTGAAGCCGAGTCATCCGGCGAGCGGCAGCCACGGCAACGCCGTCGACGTGGTCAGGGTGGAACTGGTTCTGACGCGGCAAACCAACGTACGGGAAATCGTGACGGCGGGTAAAACGCATCAAGGTCACTAGGTGCGCGAATGGGTAGGGAAGTCGAGACTCCCGCCATCGCGCCTAGAGGCTATCTGAAAATGGGGTCAGACCATTTCCCGCGAGACCAAATACGTAGACAGGTCTCGCCTTTAAAAGTGTCTGCTCCCTTTTTAGATAGCCTCTAGACAATTTTCGATGCCAATGCGACACACTGAGTCGTTATTGTTTCGGCAGGAGCCTCAACCTCCCTGCCACCCAGCCAACGGTTACCATTGTTTTCGATTATTTCAATAAAATCCCCCCACAGCAATTCCCCCAGAACTTAACAAATATAGTTTTCATTCCATGATTCGAGTAGGTATTGTTGGTGCAACGGGGTATACAGCACTTGAACTGCTGAAAATTCTGATTCGTCACCCACACGTTCAAATTAGTTGCCTGACCAGTCGAGATGCGACCGAACCGTCGTTGGACTTGGTTCACCCTAGTCTGCGGGGATTACTTCCATTGAGTTTGGTCAATTTCGATGTAGACTCGTTTGCCAATCAAGTCGATTGTGCGTTTTGTTGTCTTCCGCATGCCGCATCGGCAGAGGTCGTCAAGGAATTGGTCGCCAGAAATATAAAAGTCATTGATTTCAGTGCCGATTATCGCTTGAACGACATCGCCACCTTCGAACATTGGTATCAAGTGCAACATCCCGATCCAGAACGAGTCGGCCAAGTTCCCTATGGGATTCCCGAATTGTTTCGACCGCAGCTACAGCAGGCAGAATTGATCGCAAATCCAGGTTGTTTTCCGAGTTCGGTGCTGTTGCCACTGGTGCCATTATTAAAGGCTGACGCCGTCGAATCGTCGCCAATTATTGTCGACTCGAAAACGGGAATCTCTGGAGCGGGGCGGAAGCCTGCATTGAAATTTCATTTTCCCGAATGCAATGAGTCAGTGACGGCGTACGGGGTCGGGACTCATCGCCATGCCCCCGAGATCGACCAAATCATTTTCCGAGCCACGGCGGCCTCTATCGAAACGATTTTTACCCCACATCTGATTCCGATGGATCGTGGCATTTTGTCGACGATCTACTTGCGCGAAAAGACAGGCCATACCGTCTCGAATCTTTTGAAAATCTTGAAGGAGCATTATCAGGACGAACCGTTTATCCGGATTTCAGACAATCTTCCTACAACAAAAGATGTCAGCGGAACCAATTTTTGTGACATTGGAATTTGCCAAAATCGCCAGATGTTGGTCGTGGTCAGCGCCTTGGATAATCTGATCAAAGGAGCGTCAGGAGCCGCGGTTCAGAATTTTAATGTTATGTTTGGCTTTCCCGAAACAACAGGGCTGTTGTAAGCTATGTACTTTATCTCGCTACCACATGGATTTCGTTACGCCGGAGTCTGTGCCGGAATTAAACCGTCCGGAAAAAAAGACTTAGCTATCATTGTAACGGATCAATCGGCGGTTGCAGTGGGCGTCTATACTCAAAATGTTGTCCGCGCCTGCAGCATTGATTGGAATCGAAAAATCACGCCGACCGGTAAACTACGGGGCCTGGTTATTAATTCGGGAAACGCCAATGCTTGCACCGGAGAATTGGGTGTCACCCATAATTTGCAAATGGCTAAGAGGTTGGCCGATATGACTCGGGTAACCCCGGAGCAAGTTGCCATCTTGTCGACCGGAGTCATCGGGCATCCGCTGCCGATCGAAAAAGTGATAATTGGTATCGAAGCTGCTTGGGAGCAATTGGGAGATTCCCATGATGATTTTATGGCAGCGTCCAACGCGATCTTGACTACCGACAACGGCCCCAAGACTGCCACTAAACAGTTCGAAGTTGATGGGAACACATTAAGTGTGGCAGCTATGGCCAAGGGGGCCGGGATGATCGGCCCTAATATGGCGACCATGTTGGCCGTCATCACCACCGACGCGCTGATCGATCCGGATACCGCACAAGCTATGATTCGACGAGTTGCTGACCGATCATTCAACAACATCAGCGTCGAGGGGCATACCAGCACCAATGATGCGTTGATCATGATCGCCAACGGACGAGCCCAACACCAACCGCTGGCTGGGTTGTCGTTGGATAAATTCGAAGAAGAAGTTACCGATATCGCCATCGAATTGGCTAAAAAAATCCCCGCTGATGGTGAAGGTGCCACGCATTTAGTATCAATCTCTGTTCAAGGTGCCGACTCCGACCATGCGGCCAGGATGATCGCAGAGTCAATTGCCAACAGTGCCTTGGTCAAAACAGCGATTTTCGGTGGAGATCCCAACTGGGGACGCATTGTCTCGGCAGCAGGTTATTGCGGTGTAAAATTCGATTCGTCGCAAATGTCGTTGGAGATTAATGGCTTCACTCTGTTTCGAAACGGACAACCCGTTCCCTTTCAGCCGGCTGAAGTCAGCCAGTCAATGAAGGAAAACTTTGAGACATCATTAAAATTAAACATCGGTCAAGGAACAGGACAGTGTGAGCACTGGACCAGTGACTTGACAGTCGACTACGTCAAGTTCAATTCGGAATATACCACTTAGGATTGGGCATGAAGTTACTTTCGCGATCAGTTGCATCCGGCGATTGCTGGTTTCCATCTTTCTTTACCATCTGATTGAAATCCCTGGCAAAGTCAGATTATTGGGTTTCCATCATCGCCACCCGTCGGCGTGTGGCAACTCT
>JBGTHU010000415.1:0-4460 GCA_041745975.1 Mariniblastus sp. | reverse complement strand
TTTTCGAATCAACACAATCGTTTCTATTTAGGAGTGGATGATGACTGAGGTGTTTCTTTTGGGGTCAATGCCTGACCTCTCTGTCTTCCAATATAACTTGGTAGACAACATTTTTTCTATGACCGTGGCCACGATGGGTGCTGCGGCCTTGTTCTTTTTTATGGCGAGGTCAACTGTTGGTGTCGCTTACCGTCCCGCGTTGATGGTTTCTGGCATCGTAGTAGCGATTGCTTGCTATCATTACTTTATGATTCGCCACAGTTGGCAAGACGCCTATCAATTAGGCGAAGGGGGATATGTCGGCACAGGCGCGGCGTTTAATGATTTCTATCGCTACGCCGACTGGATTTTGACAGTCCCTTTATTGATGGTTGAATTGGTTGTCGTAATGCGATTGCATCGCGATAAAGCGACATCGCTATTGACCCGACTGGTCGTAGCAGCCGCTCTGATGATCGCGTTGGGATATCCTGGAGAAGTCATTCAAAATCCGGAGGGGGCCACGATGCGATGGGTTTGGTTCGGCTTGTCATGTATCCCATTCGTCTACATTTTGTACGTTTTATGGGTCGAATTGACTAATTCACTGGACACTCAACCCGCCGCCGTTCGCGGATTGATCAGTTTGGCTCGTACTGTCATTCTGATCACATGGATGGTATATCCGATTGCCTATGCATTGGGCAGCACCCCTTCGGCTCTGGCCGCGGCAGCGGGAAGTGGAGGCGACCCGAGTGGTTTGGTTGGGTTGCAGATTGGTTACGCAATTGCAGATATGACCGCGAAAGCCGGATTCGGCGTGTTGATTTACTTCATCGCCCGCGCGAAAACCTATGAAGATGCCAAAAAAGGAATTGGCTTGGAAGACGTAATCGATCCTTCGCTGGCAACGGCTTAGTTACCAGGATTCGTTTTGGATTGCCTGCGGAGAGTCGTACCACGTTAGACATCCTTGCAGTTTTTATTTGCCGCTTCGATTCGGGTAGCTTGTTCCAAACATCTGCCCGTGTCGGAGCTATTTCTCGCCAGAACACTATCACAGTCAGCTTCAATGGATCAACGTGTGGCATTAATGGATAACCGGCATTCCGCAATCGTTAGTGTTTTCGGAGCGTTTGCTGTGTTGTGGTTGCTGGTCGGGCTTCCGATGAACGTAAACCTATTGGTTTTGGCCAGTTTGCACGGCGTCTTGTTAATTGGATTGCCACACGGTGGCTTTGACCATCGAGTTGGCGAGCGGTTAATTAGACAATGTGGTTGGGAACCGGCGTTGTTTATTTTTGTCGCTGTTTATTTGTTGATAGCCGCTACGGTGGTGCTGAGTTGGTTTTTGGCTCCGCTTTTTACGATTTTAATCTTCTTCGGTCTTTCCGCATTGCATTTTGGTCTGGAAGAAGATGTGAGCGATGAACCAGACCAGCTACGATGGATTACTAAATTGATATCTTTTTCACGTGGGGGGATGGTTATTTGGGTTCCATGCTGGCTGCAGAGCGATGCGGTCGTTGGTTTATTGCAAACGACGGTTCCGCTGCAAAACGCTGTCGATGTACAAATGGCCGTTTTGTTATGGGGGGTGACTTGGCCAATCTGGATATCGTTACTTGTTTGGGACATCCTACGATCTGGTAGGGCAAGTACCAGCAAAATAAGTCGGTTCTTGGGGATTGATTGGCTGGTCTCAGTTAGGCTAACGGCATTTTTTCTACTTTTTTCGATAGCCAATCCGCTGTTATCGTTCACGATATATTTTTGCTGTTGGCATTCTGTCCGCGGATTGACTCAACTTTATCGCAATTATCAAGGCTCGATCGGCTCTTTTGTTGCCGAATTGCTGCCGATCTCAGTTGCCGCCGTGATCTTGTTTTTGATTGGATGGGTAATCTGGGCTGTACAAATCGGCTGGCAAGGCGGAGCGATACGAATTGTTTTCGTGGGTCTGAGCGCGGTAGCGATCCCTCATCTTCTATTGCACGTCATGGTGAAAATTCTAGCTGGACGTTCCCCAAAGGAGAGGCGGGTTCGATCCGCATTAATGGAAGGCACTGGGGTTTGATTGAAATGTCGTCTAAAGTCCTTCCTCTCGAAACCGGTTCAAAGAAAATGACGAAATCCATCGTCTATGATTACGTGCTGGTCGGAGGCGGACTGCAGGCGGGATTGCTGGCCTTGGCAATCAAACATCATCAGCCTCAATCGCAAATAATCATATTAGAGAGAGAAACAGTCTTCAGCGGAAAGCAGACTTGGTCGTGTCACCAAACAGATATTCCAGAAAACTGTCGCAGTTGGTTTGCTCAAATTCCCAGGATAACTTGGCCCTCCTATTTGGTTCGGATGCGTGGTTTTCAAAGAAACGTGGAGATCGGTTATCAGTCGATTCGCTCATCGGACTTCAACACGTTTTTGCGACACCTATCGAATGATCAATCCAATGGGTTGTCAGTCAAACGGGGGATAGAAGTCACCGAATTGGGATGCCCAAGAGTTGAACTTCACGGCGGCCATTCTGTTCGCTCCAAATGTACCATCGATTGTCGTGGGCCATTGCCAGTTGATCGGTACCAAGGCTTGGGGTACCAAAAGTTTTTTGGCTGGGAGGTGGAGTTGGATACACCATGGGTACCGGAACTTCCCGTGATCATGGATGTGAATACTGACCAAGAGGATGGCTTTCGTTTTTTTTATGCGTTGCCATTCACAAAAAACAGAATTTTACTGCAAGACACTCGGTTTTCCGATCATGCGGACGTGGACATGGCCGACGGAGCAATTAGGTTACGCGAGTACTTGCATCGTCAGGGTCATTCATCGTTTACGGTAGTTCGTGAGGAACATGGGTGTCTGCCGATGCCTTTTGCTTCCAGCCCGATAGAATCATCTCCAACCTACTTGGAGGCTGGTTACCGCGGGAATTGGTTCCACGCGGCGACCGGATACTCGCTCCCTTTGGCCGTTCAATACGCTGACGCAGTCGCTCGCGTTGCACCTGAGCAAGCCGAGTATGCAGTTTCTAGGCTCTGGCAATTCCATCGAGGCCGCTCTAAAGTCGCTCGACTGCTCCATCGGATGCTTTTGCGCGTCCTTACCCCCTCGTCGCGGCATCAAATTTTTCAGCATTTTTACAAATCGCTTCCAGAATCGACAATTAGTCGGTTTTACTCGCATAAGTTTTCACAGTTGGACCGGATGCGGTTGTTTCTCCGCATGCCACCCGCCGGACTGACTCCCGTCAGGTTCCTTCAATCGTTTAAGGTCAATCGATGATCCAGCTACAGCTAACTGAGACGGCTCCATCAGAAGCAGGTCCGCGTCGAAATGCAACTTCAATACCGTTTGGCGTCGATCGTTATTTACATCAGGCTCTTCATCGCCCCGTCCAGAAATTCCTACTGACTGGTGGTAAGCGGATCCGAGCAAGCGTGATCGAAATCGGTTTTCGGCTGGGCCAACAACAGCCGATCTCGCGTTGTTTGCCTGCGGGTATAATCGAGTTCATTGAATTGTTGCATGCAGGGTCGTTGATCATTGATGATGTACAGGATCAATCGACTTGTCGACGCAACCAAAAGTCGATGCATGAAGAGCATGGCATTCCGATTGCGGTTAATACTGGAAATTGGATGTATTTCGCTGCTTTGGAAAAATTGATGGAGGTGGGAATCGATGATGCACAACGATTGAGTATCTTAAGTCGGGCTTTGGGAGTCATAAAAACATGCCACGAGGGCCAGGCGCTCGATCTTTTCGTTAGCTTTCACAAAGTTCCTCAACATGAATTGCCAGAAATTGTTGAAAAAATCTCGGATTGGAAAACGGGTGCCTTGACCGAATTAGCGGCTTGGTTGGGAGCAATAGCGAATGGTGCATCACCGGCGACCAGCCGAACGATTGGAGAGTTTGGTAAGCAACTTGGCGTTGCCTTGCAAATGCAAAATGACCTACGCGAATTGCAACAGACTGCCGCGGGTCTAATTGTTAGCGAAGATCTCTCGCTGCGTCGCGCTACCTGGTGTTGGGCTTGGCTGTCGATTAGTCTTCCGGCCCAGGAGTACCAACGTAGGGTGCGGATGGCGGTATCGGAATCATACAGTCAACAAGAGATTGCGAAAACGTTGTTGGAGCCGATTGAGATTACAGCCGGTAATGAGATCAATTTGAAACTGCAACAAGCGGCGGCTGAAATCGAAACGTTGATTTGGGATGAGAAGACGCGCATTGAACTGAACCAATTGTTATCGAGTCTGGAGTGTCGGTATGCTTGAGCAATCTTGGATCCATGATTCATCTCGGTCAACGTTAGCGCCGGGACGTCAAAGTCAAACAACTCAAGGGCAATCCCCAAAAAGTTTGGCCAATTCGGCCGATCGACATTCTGGCCTTGCCGATTTGCCGAATGACATTTCACCACATGGGGCAAATTCAGATGAACGCCTATCAGCCGCTGTCATCGGAAGTGG